>CALCQT010000528.1 GCA_937894825.1 uncultured Anaerolineaceae bacterium | reverse complement strand
ATCACCTGCGGCGGGGTTTTCCGGCGGTCCAGCGCTTTGTTGATCATAACGGTATCGGTCCGGTAGTTGTAGGCGCCCATGCGCCGTTTGTTGGCCTGCGCGGACCATTTCAGCGCCGGCTTCGGCAGTTTGCCGCCGAAAAATGTGTTGTTGACACGCTCGAAAACCTCATCAAGATTGAAAAAAGAACCTTTCGTTCTGGTGGGCGCGGTCTGGCGCGGCAGATCTTTGTTGAAATATTCCAGCAGTTCCTGCGCGCGCGGATTCTTCATGAAGGCACTCAGAACGTGCGAGACGGCGGTTTTGTCCTCACTTCCGATCGCCTGTGCCAGTTCCCGGATTTGACCGTCCGGCATGCGGATGACTGTTTCCTGCAAGCGCAGTTTCAGCACGCCTGCCTGATGTTCGTATCTTAACAAGGCGCTATAAGGGTACAACTGCAGGTCCAGCGTTGCGGGATGTTTTTTGTTTTCATTGAAGGCTTGCAGGAATATTTGCATAAACCGGGCGTGAATACGGTATTGGTCCTTGTGGTTCAGCAGCCGGACCCAGCGGCTGTACAGCGCGGAAGACCGGCTTTTCGTCAGACTGCCATTCGTCTTGAGATGGGTGACAGCGGCGGACGCATCGCTGAGCACGGTCCGCAATTTCTGATCCGATTCAGTGCTGAGCGCGGCCTCCCGTGCCGAAATGGAAAAGGCGGCCTGGATGCGGTCGATTTGCCGGCTGATTGAGATTGCGGAGAAATCTTTCTGATGGGGTTGTGTCATATTCAAAATTCAAATTCGATCTCAATGTCGAAACGGCTGCGCCATTCGATCAGCGCTTTCAGCAGCGCGACGGCGCCGGTCACTGCGGGAGAGGCATTGCCGGCCGCAAACGCATCCAGCTGTTTCAATGGCGGCATCTCCGAAATGCGAAAAGCGCCGCAGAACCAATTGAACAGCGTCAGATCCCAGGCGGCGATTTCTCCAGACAAGTCAGCCGTATACAGCGCGGCGTTCGATGCATCGCATTGAAGGGTGCTGATGGCTGCCGGTCTCTCGCTGACGGGAATTTCGGCCAGCTTCCGTCCGCTGGTCAGATCGATCAGGCCGCAGTGCCCGCTTTGCGTAGCGAGCGCAGTGAGCTCTCCCGGAAGGATGTCCCAGGCCGATAAGACCCGTCCCGGGATTTCCGGCGTGACAATCGGCGTCACGGATCGCTGGCTGATCAGGTTCCAGCAGGTCAGCCGGTTCTCGGCCGAAACAGCGGTCAGCAGTCCGAGCGGGCTGCACTGGCCGGTCACCAATGCCGGCGGATCGGTCGGGAAAGCCGCGACAGACAGGTTTTTTTGCGGGTCAAAGAGGCTCAGTTCCCCGTCCCGTTTGAGCAGAAGCAGGCGCTCCTGCCAGCGATCGTACAGGCTGCGCAGCAAATCTTCCCGTCCGGTATGAAAAGGCCGGATGGCCGTTCCGTGCGGAAAGCCCCACAACATTCCATCTCCGGTTTTTTCGAGGGAGATCAGATTCTTGCCGTCCCGCCTGATAAATAGCGCTGCCAGCGGACTGCGTCCGGGCGGAATCCGTTTGACCATGGTTGCGGCCGGAATGCGGAAAATCTGAATGCTGTGATCGTAACTGATCGCGGCCAGATATGCGCCATCCGGAGAAAAAGCGAAGGTTCGGAATCCGCCGCTGCCATCCTGCAGGGTGGTGGGCGGAATGCGCCGGTCGCGCAGATTCCAGAATTGAATGCAATCATTCAAAAAAAGGACCGCCAGCCGCTCACCGTCCGGACTGAGGCCGAGTTGGATCGCTTTGCTCTTCTCGCTGTAAAAACGGCGCGCCAACGGCAGCGGGATTTGATCCGGTGCGGCGGTGCAAAGGGCGCCGATATGCTCGAAAAAGGCCCGCTCCGTTTCGCTTTCGGGAGCGAAGCCATTTTGTTTCAAAACGGTGTGGATTTGCGCTGCATACCAGGCCGGCGCCACCGGAAGCACTTCCCACAGGCGGAGGAAATTGTGATTTTGGGTCAACAGCCGGATCAGCGCCCCCCACTGTGAAAAACTGAGCAGGGCCTGATTCTCGCGGAACTGCGCAGTGGCGTCCACCTCGCGCAGCCAGCCGCTGTGTCCGGATCTCCGGCTGACCGCGATCAGCCGGCGTTTGAGCGCTTCTTCGGCGGCGTTGAAAGCGCTTTTGATGCGCCGGTATTCCCAATCGGACTTTTCATAATCTTCCCATTGTTCGCTCAGGAAAAAGAACAGTGCGGCATTCTCGGGATCAGCCGGCGTCAGCCTGTGGGAAAGGCAGGCGGAAAGGCTGACCGGGTCGCCGATGGCCAGAAAAAGGTCGGCCAGCAGCGCGGCTCGTTCCGGAAACACCTGCAGCAGTGTTTGTGTAAACAGGCGCATTTCGCTGTCGCTGAATCGGCTGTAAACCGCGGCGACAGCGATGTCGTCCGGCATTTTCTCTTTGTGCTTCAATTTGTCAAAGATGCCGGCCATTTCCGCCCAATTGGGATGGGTTTCCTCTCCGATGCGCATCAGCCACTGCCGCAGCGGCTCCTCGGCTGTAAGAAACTGTGCGGTCAGGATGGCGAGCTCCGGGTCAGCGGCGTTGAATTGTTGGTCATTCTTCAGCAGAAAATGTTTCAGAACGTTCCAGTGCGCTTCCGGATGTTGAAGGTCATGTTCTGAGAGAACCGTTAGCGCCGCCTGGTTTTGGTGGCGGATGGCCAGCCCGAAAACGGCGTCCGTCGCTGCCGGATGGCCCTGTTGCGCTGCGGCGGTCAGCGCTGCCAGGGCACGCGTCCGCACCTCGGCGGCAGGGGCCTGCAGGACGGCAGTCGTCAGGATGGCGATTGCGTCTGGATTTTCCGTGCTTGTACCTTCAGTGGTGGTGTTTTGTTCGATCGCGTCGGACAGGATTTGAATGGCGCCGATGGCGGCGGTCCGATAGAGCAGGGCGGGCGGGGTGTTCTCCGGGATCAGTGGGCTGATCAGCAGCGCTTCCAGATAACGCCGGCGGTGGTTGGGATGGCCGCTCATTCGCCCGTTCTTCTCAGCAGCAGATGGATGCGATTTCGCTCGTCGCTCTGCTCTTCGATGAGATGAAAGCCCTGCTCCCCCAGTGTCTTCATCACGGAGAGATACGCGTACTGCTGCAGCAGGGACTGGGTAAATTGTTTCTGATCCAGCTGGATGCGGAACCAGTCCGCGACGATGCGGTAGCCGTTTTTTCCTTTGTGAAAGCCGATCGGGTCGGAGTAAGGTACCGCGATCAGCAGGTCGACTTTCACCGTTCGCTCGGCGCTTTGAACCCGCAGATCTTCACCCTCGGTCACGGTGTAGCCCAGCTTTTCTAAAGCGGCCACCAGCAGGTCCCGGTCAATAATTTTCGTTTGAACAACGGAAATGTGCGACATCGTTCAGGCTTCGTCCGGCGTATTAATTTCGATTTGAATGGGAACAAACTGCTTTTCAGCGGCGCCGGTGTCGCTGAATGAAGCTGACTGGGCGCGCCCTTCGCGCAGCCAGTCGCGCAGCCGTTCAATGAAATTAATACGCCGG
>CALCQT010000527.1 GCA_937894825.1 uncultured Anaerolineaceae bacterium | reverse complement strand
ATATCCAAATCGAATGGTTTGATCGAGCCGCGGTGACCAATGCCTTTTGCTTCAATCAAAGCGGACCTGGCAACGGAATTGGAATCTTCGGCGTACCCTTTCTTGATTGCGGCTAAATCATCAAGCTCTTTCCCCAGCATCTTCGCAACCAGCTGGACTCTCGGCAGTTCCTTCACGGCATATTCGCCCACCAGCATCCCATTGCGAAGCACCGTAATCCGATCGCAAATTTCATAAACCTGGTTCAAAAAATGGGTAATAAAAATAATTCCGACGCCTTTGTCCCTGATCTGTCGCATGAGCTGAAACAGATTCTCGGTTTCGTGCTCGTCCAGCGACGAGGTAGGTTCATCCAAGATCAGGATTTTCGATTCGATATCAACCGCCCGGGCAATAGCAACCATCTGCTGAATTGCAACTGAATAGCGTTCGAGCGACTTCGTCACATCGATGTGGGAAAGGTTCAAACCGGCAAGCACTGCGCGTGCGCCGTCATTCATCGCCTGCCAGTCAATTAATCCCCACTTCTTCGGTTCACGGCCAATAAAGATATTTTCCGCAACGGAAAGGTTGGGACAAAGATTCACTTCCTGATAAACCGTACTGATCCCATTCGCCTGCGCTTCCTGCGGGGAATGATTGATTAACGGAGCCTCGCTCCAGGAAACGGTTACTTCACCGTCTTCAAAATCTTCCACACCCGTCAAAACTTTAATCAGTGTTGATTTACCGGCGCCGTTTTCACCCATTAACGCGTGAATTTCACCGCTTCTCAGTGTGAAGTCCACGTCACTCAACGCCCGAACACCCGGGAAAGACTTACTGACGTGACGCATTTTCAATAATTCTTTGCCCACCATATAGGGTACCCTCTTTTCATTTGTATCGTATGGGAAAAGAATGGCAGGCGAAGTCCACCTGCCATCTTTTGTTAGCACAATAAATTAGTATAAACGGGTCGGAAGAACTTCCGCGGCATTTTTGATATCAAAAACGCTTTCGTCAACATACTGAATTTTTTCCACTTCTTCTCCGGCTTCCAATTTCTGAATGATTTCCGCAACGCGCGGGCCGTGGAGCGGATTACATTCAACGGTTACGTTCAGATCACCGGCAATAACCGCTTCGAAAGCACGACGTCCGGAATCGAAGGAGATCATAATGATATCTTTTCCGGGGACTTTCCCGGCGGCCTTGATGGCTTCGATTGCGCCATATCCCATATCATCATTCTCGGCGATGACGACGTCAATATCATCATATAATTTCAGGAAAGATTCCATAACTTCCTGACCCTTCGCCTGAGTGAATTCGCCGGTCTGTTTCTGCAGCAGATTATATTTCGGATTGGCGGCAATACCTTCTTCAATACCCTGTGTTCGGCCGATCTGAGCGGATGAACCGATCGTCCCTTGCAGCAGTACGATATTAAGATCTTCGTCCTCACGGCCGTTTTCTTTCACATATTCGTTCAACCAGATAATGGAATCCTGGCCTTCTTTCACGAAGTTACCACCAACCCAGGCCACATACAGAGAATCATCTGTAACCTGAATTTGACGGTCAGAGAGGATCACAGGAATGCCGGCTTCTTTGGCTTCACCCAAAACAGTTTCCCAACCGGTTTCAACGATCGGAGCCAAAACAATGTAGTCAACTTCCTGTTGGATAAAATTGCGGATCGCTTTGATCTGATTCTCAGCTTTCTGCTGAGCGTCGTCAAAAATCAATTCATAACCATTTTCCGGGACAAATGTAGATTTAAATGACTCGGTATTGGCTGTCCGCCAATCAGATTCCGCGCCGACCTGGGCATAACCAACGACGATCAGATCATTCTGAGCACTGACAGCCATCGCGAACACGCCCGCGAACAACAAGACACAAACAAGCAAAC
>CALCQT010000526.1 GCA_937894825.1 uncultured Anaerolineaceae bacterium | reverse complement strand
CGGAATTTAAAACAAAGGCAGTGCTGGAAATCCTCTCAGAGGCATTCACAGTCAATGAAATTGCCGTCAAGTACGAAGTAAGTCCGGTCGTGTTAGCTCGCTGGAAGAAGGAGTTCCTGGAGCGAGCCCCCGAAATTTTCAAGAAAGGCGCTTCAGAGGCCGAAAAGGAATTGGAAGAGAGTAATCAGCGTGTTGCCGAACTGGAGCGCAAAGTAGGCCAGCTCACCTATGAAGTGGACTGGATGAAAAAAAAATCTAAGCAAATACTCGGACCCGGTTGGCAGAAGAAACCTCGTTGATTTCAGCGATCAGAGGATCAACATCAGCAGACAGGCTGAACTGCTTGATGTGAATCGCTCCAGTCTGTATCGAAATCCTCCAAAAGCGAAGACAATCTCTGATGAGGATTTATTAGTCATGCGCCGTATCGACGAACTGCACACGGGCCATCCTACTTGGGGTTATCGAACTATTACGGAAATCATCCGAAGGAATGACCGTCTTTGTATCAATCGCAAGAAAATCCGTAGAATGATGCGTGATATGGGGATTTACACCATCTACCCAAAACCTAATTTAAGCAAGCGATACCATGCGCAGTACATACGACCTTATCTACTGAGGAACTTGAACATCACGCAACCCGATCAAGTCTGGGGTGTTGATATCACCTACATTCGGATGGCAAAAGGCTTCCTTTATCTATTCGTCATCATTGACTGGTATAGTAGACGAGTCGTCGACTTTGAACTCTCAAACACCTTAGAAAAGGGCTTCGTTCTGAACTGCCTGAAGAGAGCATTCACAAAGAGAAAGCCGCAAATCATCAACAGTGATCAAGGCAGCCACTTTACGAATCAAGACTATATCGACCTCTTGGAGAAAGCCGAAATTAAAATCTCCATGGATGGCAAAGGACAAGCCCTTGATAATGTGAGAACAGAAAGGTTCTTCAGAACGCTGAAGTACGATCTAATCTATATAAACGAGTTCAACTCGCCCCGTGAATTGCGCCGGTCACTCAACCATTATATCCATGAATACAACACCTACAGGCCCCACTCTTCTCTTGGTGGACGCTGCCCTGATGAAGCGTACTATGAAAACCTTAAAATGGTAGCCTAACGATTAGAGCAAGAAAGGAGACAACTTAATTTTTTAAATTTGCAGCGCGTTGCCATCGCCCGGGCATTGGTCAAAAAACCTCGTTTGCTGCTTCTTGACGAACCGCTTTCCAATCTGGATGCGCGGCTGCGGATTGAAACGCGAGAAGAGATTCGCCGTATTCAGCAGGAAGTGCATATCACCACTGTTTTTGTGACGCATGACCAGGAAGAGGCCATGAGTATCTCCGATAAAATCGCGGTGCTTGACAAAGGCGTGTTGCAGCAATATGAAGAGCCGCAGCAGATGTATAAACGGCCTGCTAACCGCTTTGTTGCGAAATTTATGGGTACACCGGCGATTAACCTGCTGGAGGCCGAAGTGAATAACGGCGAGCTCCGCTGTAACAGCGTTGTGCTGCGGAGAACCCCGGCTTTAGCGGACGGCCCGGTTGCCATCGGTATCCGTCCGGAGTCTTTCAAGGTGGTGGAACAAGGTTTCACAATTTTTGTTGATACGGTTGAAGTGATTGGAAGAGACCTGATTGTGTCCTTCGAACTGAACCGGCAGAAGGTTAAAGCGCTGATTGATTCGGATCACCGGATCCGTCCGGGGGATACGCTGCAGATCGAAATCAAAGAAGGGCATATTCTGCATTTCGACCGGGTGACACAACAGTTAATCGAAGCCATATAAGGGTATTAAGGATTGGGATGATAAACAAGAATAGCTGGAAAGGGTATTTTTACATTCTGCCTGCGCTGATTGTTGTGTCCGTTTTTACGATTTACCCGTTACTGCGCGCTTTCCTGATGAGTTTCTATACAAAATATCACTTTGCCAGCGATACTGTTTTGGCCTACGGCTTGGACAACTATACCTATGTTTTTCGTGATGATGTCTTTCAAAAGGCGTTACGAAATACCTCCCTGTTTGTGCTGTTTGTCGTTCCGATATCGGTTGGCCTTTCCTTGATTCTGGCTGTCCTGATGAACAGCAAAATCCGTTTCCGCAGCTTTTATCAAACTGTTTATTTTCTGCCTTATGTCACTTCGATTGTGGCGGTCGGGATTGTCTGGAGCTGGATTTTTCACAGCCGGTACGGGTTGATCAATTATGTGCTAAGTTTGTTTGGTATTCCCGCGGTGCAATGGCTCAACAGTCCGAAAACCGCTTTGATTACGCTGATCATCTTTAGTATCTGGAAAAGTCTGGCTTTCAACATTATCATTTTTCTGGCCGGATTGCAGAACATCAATCCGCAGTATTATGACGCGGCGCGCGTGGATGGTACGCCGAAATGGCGCGTTTTTACCCGTATCACAATCCCTTTGCTCTCGCCGATGATCGCTTACGCGTTTGTGATGGAACTGATCAATTCTTTCAAAGTTTATACGGAAGTGTTTGCACTTTTTGGCGGAAAGCCCGGACCGGCCAACAGCGCCATAACGCTGGTTTACTATATTTACAACAAATTTTACGGAAGCTGGAATTTTGGCGTTGCTTCCGCGGCGGCAGTGATCCTTTTTGTCATTATTCTATTTTTTACATTGATCCAGCTGCAAATTTCGAAGCGCAATGTCCATTTTTGACGGGATTGGGAGACTGAGTGATGGGTGACGGAATCAGAAGAAAAATAACGGTTGTTCTTACGCACGTATTTCTGATGGCCGGGGCGATGATCACGTTGCTGCCCTTCGTTTGGATGATCCTGACTTCATTGAAAGATGCGGGCGAAATCGTCCAAATGCCGCCCACGTTTTTCCCTTCCGTCTGGCATTTTGACAATTATCTTAAAGCATTTGCGGCGGCTCCTTTTGGACAATATTTCATCAACACACTTTTCGTTACAATTGTGGGCACGATTCTGACTGTTTTTATTACGATTTTGACCGCATTTGGGTTTTCCCGGCTGCGCTTTCCCGGACGTGATGTGATTTTTTCCATCCTGCTGGCCACACTGATGATCCCCGGTGAAATGCTGATCATCACCAACTTTGTGACCGTCAGCAAGCTGGGCTGGGTCGATACCCGTGAGGCGCTGATTTTCCCCTGGATTGCGAACGTATTTTACATTTATTTGCTGCGGCAATTTTTCATGCAGATGCCGGACGCGTTGTATTATGCCGCCAAAGTCGACGCCTGCAGTGACTGGCGTTATTTGTGGAAGATCATGGTTCCCAACAATCGGCATGCCATCTCGACAATCGCGATCCTGAACGCGATCGGATGCTGGAACGCGTTCCTGTGGCCGCTGATCGTGACCAACTCGGAGTCAAAGCGGGTGCTCTCAATCGGTCTGGTCCGCTTTCAGACCGAAGCCGGAACCCACTTTGAATTGCTGATGGCCGCTTCAGCGATTTTAGTGGTTCCGATGATCATACTTTATCTGTTGCTGCGCAATCAGATTATCAGCGGCGTTACCCGCAGCGGGATTAAAGGATAATTTGGGTGTTTGGGAGGGCTTCTTTCATAAAAAAGATGGCTTCCTTATAAAACTGTTTTAGTAAAGAATGGAGAGACAAATGAAACTTAAATCAATTCTTGTTAGTATTTTGGGCGCAGGCCTATTTTTGGCTCTTGCAGTTGTTGCCCCCGTTTCCGCGGAACCGGTTACTGTTGAATTCTGGCACGCGATGAGCGGCGGTCTCCAGGACGCGCTGGTTGCTTTGACCGACGAATTTAACGCCACCAACGGCCAGGACATCACCGTTGAATTAGTCAATCAGGGTGGTTATGGCGATCTGAGCAAAAAACTGATGGCTTCCGTTGCTGCCGACACACTGCCGGATATGGCTCAGGTTTACAATAACTGGATTACCGGCTATCTGGATTCCGTTGTTGCCCTGGATGATCTGGTTGCGACCAATTTCGATAACTATGACGACATTCTGGAATCCTACCGGAACGAAGGCGCCGAATATGGCCCGATTTACACCATTGGATTCAACAAGAGTATCCAGATTTTCTTCTACAACAAAACACAGTTCGCTGAACTGGGTTTGGAAGTTCCGACCACCTGGGAAGAACTTGAAGCTGCCGGTAAAGTTGCCCTGGAAGCTACCGGAAAACCGATTGTTGGTTATGACGATCTGTTCGGCCTGTTCCAGCAGTATGTCCAGCAGAACGGCAGCGGCTTCGTCGTTGATGGCAAAATCGAATTCAACAGCCCGGAAGGTTTGGAAGCGCTGACCTTCATTCTGAATCTGTACAAAAACGGTTATGCCCGCCTCGCTGGCGAAGACGTTTACCTCTCCGGTCCGTTCGGTAACGGTGACGTTCTGGCTTATGTCGGTTCCAGTGCCGGCGCTGCTTACATTCAGCCGAAAGATTTCGAATACGGCGCCGCTCCGCTGCCGAAGGGCCCGGTGAAGGGTTCCGTTCCGCAGGCCGGTACCAACCTGGCGCTGTTTGCACAGGATGCCGCGAAGCAGACTGCCGCATGGGAATATATCAAATTCCTGACCAGCGCTGATGCGACCGTTGAATGGGCGATTGCCACCGGTTATCTGCCGGTTCGCACCTCCGGTTTCGAATCCGCCACCTACCAGGCTTTCATGGAAGAAAATGAAGTTGCTCAGGCTGCTTATGCCCAGGTTGGCGATCAGTATTTTGAACCTGTCTTCAACAACTCCTACGATATCCGCTCCTTGATCTCCACTGAAATTGAAACCGCGATCCTCGAAGAAAAAACTCCCGAAGATGCGATGAACACCATTGTGGAAAAAGTTCAGGCGCTGCTGGATAACTAAGGCGATAACACAAAATCTGTTGATCATAAAAAACGTGGAACCGGAAATCGGCTCCACGTTTTTTCTTAATCGGCCCTGATCCTTTGCGGCCCGCTGTAAAATTGTGCGTCCCTTTCCTGATTTTTTCGTTCGCGATCACAACCGGTCATAACTGCCCGGAAAATATGCGTCACCAGACGTTTTAAAAAGCATCCGGATCCAAATTATGTCATCTATAAAATGCTGTCCCCTTGCCAACCTTATGCGGCTCATTTTTTCTTTTTGTGTGTTTGCTTTGCTCCTGACTCGCCCTGTTTTCGTGCAATCCAACGAAGGAACGATTCCGTTGGGAGATTTTGATATCGATGATGTCCGGATTGAGGTTTTGAATTGTATTTCCGGAACCGAATGTGTTTTTATTCCTGAAATTTTGTTTCAGATACCCTCTGAAA
>CALCQT010000525.1 GCA_937894825.1 uncultured Anaerolineaceae bacterium | reverse complement strand
GTCTGCATCCGTCAATTCCACTGTTGTACTACAAGGGGTATCAGGCGGAATTGACGGATGCAGACGGGAACAAATCCTCTCTGGATGTCTACCCCGGCCCGCATGGATTTACGACGGTTACGATCACGGATGTTCCGTCGGGCAATATTTTCGTCGCATATGAGGGCACAGCGCTTCAAAAGGCTGCGGATTGGATCACACTGCTGACAGTTTTATTTTTCATCGGCAGTGGGTTATCGAGAATTCGTTTGTGGAAAAAACGGTCCGGTCCTCTCATATAACGAACGTCCCCATCTAAAAAGAACAACGCAGAGGCTTCCCATAGTTATTAGCAGGGGCGCCTTGTATGGTATGTTATTTCATATATTGGCTTTAGGCATATCAATCATTGATCAACCGTGATTCCAAAGTAACTTGGACTTTCCTGACTGTGAGTTCTTCGGTGGTCATTTGACCGGAGTAGTAACGGTAAGGCAGCCGCAGCAAATACATGATGTTAAATTCAGCTATTTGAAAGTTAAATTGATATTGGACCACGGAAATACAGAGTCCACCAGGGATTTCGAAGGCCCGCTGTAAAGATTTCTCCAGCTCTCTGTCAAAAGCCTGATTGATCGCCATTCGGGTGTCGCTGTAATAATAGCGGTAACAGAAGAAAGCAAAATACACGCCGTATGCGGCGGATATCGCCATCCCCCAAAAATCCCTTTTGGAAAAAATCCAGTAGATGCCATAGGTCATGATGAAAATAATCGGGTAGAAAATATGATCGGTTCCGTTTTCCATCAGCTCTGTTGCTTCGATTGCTGCCGAAGACTCATCACAAAAAATATCCGCCGGATATTTTCCGAAATCATGACTACGAACGATGGCTGATCCGATGGCAAAAATCGAAAAAAGGATCCAATAAGCAATTTGCCCGGTTTTATTTTTTGGAAACATAAAAAAAAACCGCTCCCCATTTTTTCTGTTTAGTATAGTCGAATCACAGCCTGATTTGTCGATGCCCGTTTTATGGATTTTGAAAGACTTTATTTTGGGGGATTGCGACACTGAAAAAGTCATCGGTTTTGACACGGAACAGTTCCAGATCAAAAAAATCTCTTTCCTTGACGTTAACGACATAAGTACAATTCTCTCCCTGGTCAGCAAAGACTGCCTCTAAATCGTTAAAATAGTGAAATTTTTCTTCGTATGGCAGCAAATAAGCAGAAGCCGCCAGTTCTTCATCGCTCATTTGCCCTGAATAATAACGATAAGGCAACCGGAGCAAATAAATCGTACTGATTTCGGTGGTATTAAAACTTCTGTGGAATTGATATTGCGAAATGCAGATTTTCCCTGGAATCTCAAAAGCCTGATGCATGGCCTCTTTTAGTCCTTTATCAAAGGTGTAGTTGACAACAGTCCGGTCCTCGCTGTAATAATAGCGGTAGCAGAAAAAAGCGAAATAGACTCCGTAACAAATAAAAATCAGATAACCCCAATTCCGTTTTTTTGTAAAGACCTCGTAGATTCCGTAAGCTGTAACGAAAATGATCAGATAGTAAATATGATTGATTCGGCCAACATTGATCTTGTTGATGAGCAATCCTGCAATCAAAGAGCTGATGATACCTGATAGCAAAATCATCAGACAAACAATATTCGGTGTCCAGCGTCGCTGCCTCCGCTCATTTTTAATCAATTCAAGGATTTCCGCGATTCCGACAAGTGTAAAAGGCCATGAAATTAAATAATAGGAACCGATATTGGGGAGCTGATTCCAAAAAGCATCCAGTTTTTGCAGTGCCACAGTTTCCCACACTGCCATGAAATTAATTCGCAATTGTTCCAAGATATTGTTGGAAAAGAATAAAATGTCGCCGGCTCGTGTTGTTTTTTCAAAAAATTGAATGGTCATCTTTCCGATGGTGATGGTCGGGAGCTGGAAATAATTTATCGCCAAAATAAGAATAATCGGCCAGGAGATGGCAAAGAAAACAATGCCTGCCGATAATAACTCCATAAAGTGGAATGTTTTTGTAAAGTACAGGAGCAGAAAAATGGATATCATGAAAAAGGGCAGATATACATAGGCTACTCCGTAGCCATAAATTGAAATACCGAAAGTGAAGAACGAAACGCAAAGCGCCCATTTTTTTTGTTTCTTTATGGCATAAAATAAAAAAGCGAATCCAATGACCAGAAAATGCGGGAAAATATTTGCGTCGAGTCCCCAGCGGCTGGCCATGATATGCCAGGGATTGATCGCTGCGAATGCCAGAACAAATAACGCGACCTGCCTGGAAAGAACCAGCCAGGCCATCCAGGTCAGCGCTGCGATCCCGATCAGGCTGAAGCTCAGCATCGGAAGACGAACCACGAATGTGCTGACGCCAAATAGTTTGAGAAATACTGCTAGAATATATCCGTATAAAGTGCTTTGCTGTGAACTCCCCCAACCCTCAAAATAGACCGGAAAAGATGTGCCATAATGATCTGTCCCATTTTCAACAATCGCCATGGCGTCCACAGCTGTTAATGCTTCATCGCTTATGTTGTCCGCAGGATATTTGCCAAAGTCATGAGCGCGCACAACAAACGCCCCGATCGCAAAAATCACAAAAAGGATCCAATATACGCGTTGTCTACGCTCTTTTTCTGAAAACAATTGTCTGCTCGCTTTCTTGTAAATCAGGATGCTTTACGATTTCAATTTATTATATTCGAACCGGCGCAAATATAATTGAAATTTGAGCGTTATTTGTAATAAATTTGAGTGAAAGACGTGTGTCAGGATCAAAAGAAACAACCGGACAGAAAAGGGGACATGAGTACGAAAAAAGAAAGGACGGCTTAGAAGTCTCCCTACCTTTCAGGAAAAGAATCTACGGCATGATAAAATTCAGAAAAACGGTTGAAAAGGCGAATTTTAATGAAACATTCGATCAGTGTTTTCGGACAGGGATATGTCGGGCTGCCGCTCTCGCTTAGTTTTGCCATGCACGGCTGCAATGTGATCGGCGTCGATACGGATCCGAAAGTCTATGACCAGCTTTCCCGGGGTGTTACAT
>CALCQT010000524.1 GCA_937894825.1 uncultured Anaerolineaceae bacterium | reverse complement strand
CCCTTATTTTATAGACAGACAAAGAGGACCATGTTTTCATAAAACATGGTCCTCTTTGTCTGTCCGGCAGTTACATTTCCTGCCGGCCGGATAAAGCTCTCAATAGTGTGTTCTGATCCGCGTACTCCAATTCGCCGCCCACTGGCAGCCCACGAGCCAGACGGGTGATTCGTACGTTGTACGGCTGCAGTTTCTGACGGATATACAGCGCGGTCGCATCGCCTTCCATGGAAGGGTTCGTGGCGATGATTACTTCCTTGATGCCGCCGGCGGCCACGCGTTTGAAGAGGGGCTCAAGCCGGATATCTTCCGGATTAATGCCTTCGATCGGCGAAAGAACCCCATGCAGGACGTGATATTTCCCGTGATAGCCGGCAGCTTGCTCCAGGACGATGACGTCCATCGGGGCTTCGACAACGCAGAGGACGTCCTGATCGCGATGACTGTCAGCGCAGATTTCGCATAAGTCGTGACCAGCCAGCGTGATGTTGAAACACTCCGAGCATAGCGCTGTCGCGGATTTCAGGTTTAACAGCGCTTCGGACAATTTCAACCCGATATCATCGTTGTTGCGGAGCAAAAAAAAAGTCAGGCGAGACGCCGTCCTTGGACCGATGCCCGGCAATTTGGAAAAAGCGTCGATTAAATTCTGTACCGGTGCCGGTATGTTCGCCATACCGGCTTCAGAACCCTAGCCCTAAACCGGATAAGCCGCCTGATATTGCACCGAGATTATTCTCCTGCAGTTTACGGCTTTCATCTAGCGCCTTGTTGATGCCGCTGAGAAGAATATCCTGCAGCATTTCGGCGTCGGTATCTTTCAAAAATTCCGGGTCGATCGTGACGCTTTTGCAGACCTGATCGCCGGTCATCACGATTTTAACCGCGCCGCCGCCGACAGTCGAAGTGACTAATGTCTCGGATAATTTTGCCTGCTGTTCTTCCATTTGCCGCTGCAGGTCCATTAATTGCTGGCGCATCGCACCGCTGTTCCCTGCCGGGCGGCCGCCGCCCATTTTTCCATAGCCTTTCGCCATTTTATATAATCTCCTTAGAAAATAAAGGTAATGAACCTAGTTTTTACCAGACACGATCCCGCAGTGGTATCGCAGCGTGTTTCCGCCGCAATCGCACCTATTCAGGGCTGTCTTTCTGCTTGTCAACAACCAGTTTCCCGCCCATCTGGAGCGCCGCGTCCACTAACGAAGCGGATCCCCCCGCGAACGTCCCTCTTTTGCCCAGTGTGGTCAGGGAGACCCCGACCGGTTTCCCAAGAACTTTCGAAATTGCCGCGCTGGTCCAAAGTACGCTTTTCCGTTCTCCCTGCAGTTTGTTCTTGATGGTTTCACGGGGAAACCCCAAGTATAAAACCCCGTTCCTGACGTCGACCAGTTTGGCATGATTCAATGTCGCGTCCAGAATCGGGTCATATTGTTTGATCAGCTTTCGGACCTCTCCCCACTTTTTTGTGATCTCTTCTTTTGTCACAGACGGATCAGGAATCTCGCCTTTGCGAATCACGACAGCGCCAGTTTCAATGACTTCATCCTCCGTGTCATCTTCAACGGTTTCGGTCGGGGGGGTGGTCTGGACAACCTGTTTTTCAACCACGCGTTCGATCACCTGCACAGCCACTTGTTTTTCCTCGCAGCTTTCAGCCAATGCCAATTCGAGATTCAGCCCGGGATGCCAGCCGGTCCGGTTATCGGAAGCGGCTTGATTAAACAGGCGGATCATCTCAATCAATCTTTCCGGAGAAAGCTTCTGTGCCTGCAGGCTCATCCGTTCCCGATTTTCCAGGCTGATTTCCAGCGTTTCGTTCGTGCCCATACGCAGAATCAGAAGCTGTCGCAGGTAATCGACGGTCTGACGGGCAAGCTGACGGGAATCGGTTCCGGAATCCAGCGCCCGGTGCAGCACGTCCAGCCCCGCTGCCGTATCTCGCTCGATAATTGCCGCGGTCAGGTCAACCACCGCCTGACTGGCCGCGACACCGAGTGTGTTTTGGGCCGCGGCCAGGGTGATCTTTTCTCCGCTGGAGGAAAGCTGGTCCAACATGGAAACCGCGTCGCGCATGGCGCCGGTGGCCTGACGGGCGACCAATGTCAGGGCGTCGGGTTCGGCCTCGATTCCTTCTTCTTTGCAAATAGTTTCAAGCCAGCGCGCGATTTCCGGCACCGGAATTCTGCGAAACTCATGTTGCTGGCAGCGTGACTGCACTGTGGCAGGGATTTTGTGGATTTCGGTGGTCGCCAGAATAAACATGGCGTGGGATGGCGGCTCTTCCAGCGTTTTCAGCAAGGCATTAAACGCCGGTGTGGAAAGCATGTGGACTTCGTCGATAATATAGACCTTCATCCGTCCCTGAGAGGGGGCAAAATTGATCTTGTCCCGCAGGCTGCGGATGTCGTCCACGCTGGTGTTGGAGGCGGCATCAATCTCAAGGACGTCAAGAAAACGTCCGGCGTTGATTGCTTCACAATTGGCACAATGGTCACAAGGACGGATGGATAAATCGGGATCCAGACAGTTGACGGCTCTGGCCAAAATTCTGGCAACGGTCGTTTTCCCCGTTCCGCGCGGACCGGAAAAGAGGTAGGCATGCCCGACCCGGTCCGATTGAATCGCGTTTTTTAAAATGCGGGTGACCTGTTCCTGGCTGATGACTTCGTTCCAGGTTTGCGGGCGATATTTCCGGTAAAATGCCTGGGATGCCACTCTTGTTTATTTCCTTTCATCTGCAACGATGGAGTACTGCGGGAGCGCATTGCGCTTCCCTACACCTGTTCGTCATAGGGATTGCCTCAACCCTTTCGAACCTTAAACCGTTTCAAAGATACTTGCGCACGTCTCAATTATACGCTAATCAGGGAATTCGGTACGTCGCCTGGGCAT
>CALCQT010000523.1 GCA_937894825.1 uncultured Anaerolineaceae bacterium | reverse complement strand
GATAAAGAAGATTGGCTCACCTTCGATGTCGACATTACGTCGCCAGGAACGATTCTCTACCTGACTGACGTTCTGGAATCGTACGCATACCCGAACCTGATTTACACCCCGCAAACCTATAACCCAAAAGCAGATGTTAATTACGAGACATTCGAAGTCGTTGCGTCACCGGATACGCTTCCCGGAGTAAAATTTGTAATCAGCGACAGTGAGGGGGAATATAGTTTCTCTTTCGCTACCGAATTTGTCGGAGACGTTGACTCCGATGCCAATATTGATTTTCTGATTTATCACGATTACGATACGGGACAACTCGGAATCGAAATTTATGCGGCAAGCGACGAAGAAGATACGAAATTTGAGAATAGCCTCTTCCGCATCCACGGCGGCTTCTCAATTTCCAACGGGAATGGGGAGCAATCCATCGCATTACCGGCTGATCAAGCGCTCGAACTAAAAATAAATGGCGCTTTTTACATCAACTATTTAAATTGGAGCAGTAACTCCGGTTATTTTATTAATGCCGACCTGGATGGCGATTACGAATTGGAAACGACACTTGAATTAAATCTGGAAAGTTAAGGAATAACGGCAATACTTCTTTTTTTCAAACCCTGACGATGGAGGCACCAATGCGGCGAAAAATAAAACTGTTCTCTTTGATTTTGCTCTCTCTTCTTCTCGCTCCCACGCGTAGTCACGCGCTACAATATGACGTTGACACCGGATTCCGGCCCGGCAGCGATGGATTTAGTTTCGAAAACTATGGCGGTCAGGTTTGCAGCAATTTTTGGTCATGCAACACGGTTCAAAATCTGACATCCGTCGAAATGCGGCGGATGTTCGGAGACCAGGTTTGTAAAACGATCCAATCTGACGGGTCATGCACGCTGTTAAAAGTTGCGGAAAGCTGGATGAAAGAGGTCAACCGCACCATGTCCGGCGGGCATTGCGAGGGCATGGCCGTTTTAAGCTCGCTCTTTTTTGACGGGACGCAAAATCCTTCGCAATTTGGATCAAGAAGCGTCCCCAGCCTGCAGCTCGAGAACAACCCGTCACTGCAGCGCGAGCTGGCCTATTGGTTCGCGACACAATGGTTCATGGATGGGCATCTGATTGAAAACGATCCCACTACGCAATTGAAGACCATTATTCGCTGGTTCCAGAGCAACCCGCAACGCGTGCTGCCACTGGGAATCTATAAACGCAACCTGACAGGCGGTCACGCCATCACAGCTTACGCGGTAAAGGAACAGGGAAACGGGATCTACCGGATCATGGTTTATGACAACAACTACCCCAATGAGGAACGATACATCACCGTCGATACCAACAGCAATTCATGGACTTATTCCGGCGCCCCGATGGCCAATATTCAACCGGACATCTATGACGGCAAAGGCAAAACAAACCCGTTCCAGATTTCGCCGGTAGATTCACGCCTGGGAAAATTCGAATGTGATTTTTGCCCTGCCTCCGCTTCTTCTCCATCGTACGAACCTTCCCAACCGGAAACGCCCTGGACGCCCGTGCAACCGGACGACACCGACATTTCCATTCCGGACACTCTGTTGCCCTGGTTGTTCCCGGATTCGCAGGAACCGGGAGATGATTCAGGATCATCCAGCTCAATCGAGGATCTGCTCCTGCCCTGGCTGTTCCCGGATTCCGGCAGTCCTACGCAGCCCGCATCTCCGGACAGCAGCGGATCGGATTCAATCTATGATTTGCTGATGCCCTGGCTCTTCCCGGACGGTATTCCCACTGAAGAACCAGGCGCGGAAGAAATCTTCCCGGTGCAGCTGCCCACCATAACACCACAGCCGCTGATTCCCACCGCGGTTCCGGACAGCGCGCAGGGAGAAAAAGAGTTCAATAAAATTTACGTGGACAAAGATATCAACATTTATATCGAAACCGATGCCAATCAAAAGGCCGGCTATGATTGGGAAGCGGAAGAAGTGTATGATACGATTCCCAACGTAAGTGTAAATCGCTCGGTGTTCCGGTCTTCCGCCCGCATGCCAACCGATTTGAAGTACTACCTCTGGATCAACTCTCCTGAAACAACGGATCAGGAGGCCGTATTTGACGTCGAAATCACCTCCCCGGGGACCGTCCTGCAGTTGCGCAACGTGCTGGAATCCTATCGGGAGCCGAATTTTGTTTATAATCCGCCGGTGTACCGCAGTGGGAGTGACGTTCAATACGAAGCTTTTGAAATCATGGCGGATCCAAACAATTTGCCGGAAATCGAATTTACCATCTCCGACGAAAATGGAGAGTATTCGCTGAAATTTACCACCGCGTTCAGCGGAGCGCTGCCCAGTGAGGAACCGCTCGATTTTGTCATCTATCATGATTATGATTACAGCCAGGTCGGGATCTGGATCACGACCGCCTATGAAGAAAACAGCGCAGCCTTTCAAAGCACAGAATTCCAGGTAAGCGGTGAATTTTATCTTTGGGATGATGTCAACGAACGTTATTTCACTACCAAAAAGGAACCAATCCGGATGGACATTAACGGTATGTTCTTCTTCAATTACAAAAATTGGCTGGATGGCTCGGGATATTATTACAGCGGCGATCTGGATGGAAACGGTGATTTCGAGACTTGGGCCGAGATTGGCAAGAAACTTTGATATAATGAAGGGTTGTATTTAGAGTATTATTTATTGAGGGACTCAGAATGCCTACTTATTCGTATCAATGTGAAAACTGCCATCATCAATTCGACATATTCCAGCATTTTTCGGAAGATTCGCTGATAACCTGTCCGAAATGCGGCCAACCGACATTAAGAAAAGTTTATACCCCGGTGGGAATCGTGTTTAAAGGATCGGGTTTTTACGCAACTGACCATCGTTCACCATCCGGCCAGACACATGTGCCCCATGAACATGGTGAGCATAGCGAGCATAATGACCATAGCGAGCATGGCACAGGCGGAACCGACAGCAGCAGCGAAAGCAAGCCTGAGGAAAAGAAATCCACACCTGCGAAGACTGAAACAGCCTCGTCTGCAACCTCAAGCGCACCCGGCGCCGGGTCAGCCACCGCCGAAGCGGCAAAATAAAGAAAACCTGAATGTAGCCTCAGAGAATTTTTTCGAAGCATTTTTTATTTCGAAGTATAAAGAGAAGGAATAATATGAACAAGAAAGCCAACAAACAGGATCGAGCGACTCGTGAGAAAAATAAGCAGGTGAACGCACGGAAGCAGACTACCCGGACAATGAGCATCGTCGGGATCGCAATCGCGGCGCTCCTGGTCATTTCCATGGTTCTTTCATCCGTAAGATTCTGAGCGAAGAGATTCACAAGCTCATCATTTCTCTTCCGGTTTCCGGATGAGGCTTTTTGGTTTTAATTACCATGTCATTGATCAGTCCGGTTGAAACGGAAACCTCTTTCCTGGAAAAAGTAC
>CALCQT010000522.1 GCA_937894825.1 uncultured Anaerolineaceae bacterium | reverse complement strand
AAATAATTGGCGGTGCGAAACAAATGGAAATCTTAAAAGAATTAAATCCTCAACAATATGAAGCGATCACGGCAGGCAACGGCCAGGTGCTGGTTTTGGCCGGGCCGGGTTCCGGGAAAACGCGCGTGCTGACGCAGCGCATCCTCTACCTTATGAAAGAAATGGGCGTCCGGCCTTATGAAATTCTGGCCGTGACGTTCACAAATAAAGCCGCGAGAGAGATGCAGGACCGGGTGGAGGATTTATACGGCGAAAGTCTGCAGGGCAGTATGTGGCTCGGCACCTTTCATGCGATTTGCGCCCGCATTCTGCGTCGGGAGGCCGCGGTGCTGCCGGTCGGGCATAATTTCGTCATTATGGACGCGGACGATCAGGTGTCGGTGGTGAAGCAGATCATCAAGGAATTGAATCTGGATGATAAGCTGTACCGTGCGAGTTCGATGCACAATGAGATCTCCAATGCGAAGAACAATCTGCAATTCCCGCGCGATGTCCCACGTTCCAATTATCGTGAAGAGACGCTGTTCCGGATTTACGAGAAATATCAGCAGGCGCTGGAGGCCAGCAATGCGCTGGATTTTGACGATCTGCTGCTGTGGGCTTATAAATTGCTGTTGGATTTTCCGGAGGTTCGCGAGCGTTACAGCCGCCGGTTCCGTCATATTCTGGTGGATGAATTTCAGGATACGAACACGGCCCAATACCGTCTGCTCTCGCTTCTTTCGGGGTATCACAAGAATATTTTCGTGGTGGGCGATGAGGATCAGTCTATTTACCGCTGGCGCGGTGCGGATTATCGCAATATCCTGCTTTTTGAGAAGGATTTCCCGAATTGTAAAAAGATCCTGTTGGAGCAAAATTATCGCTCGACGCAGAATGTGCTGGACGCAGCCCGCGCGGTAATCGACTGCAACATCAACCGGACGAAGAAGAATCTTTTTTCCGATCGCGGCACCGGCGATAAAATCGGCTATTATGAGGCCGAAGACGATCGCATGGAAGCCCGCTATGTGGTCGATACCATATCGGAGTTGATCGATAATGGCAACGCCAAGGGCAGTGATTTCGCGGTGCTCTATCGGACCAATGCCCAATCCCGTTTGCTGGAAGACGCTTTTCTCTATCGCGGCATGCCTTACCGGCTGGTGGGCGCCCAGCGTTTCTATGGCCGGCGGGAAGTCAAGGACATGATTGCTTATCTGCGGCTGGCGTATAACCCGCAGGATGAAATCAGTCTCAACCGGGTCATCAACACCCCGCCGCGCGGGATCGGCGGCAAAACGCTGCAGAACCTGCGGGTGGCGGCAGCGGAATCCGGCAAAACCCCCGGCACGGTTCTTTTGGCGCTCGGTCAGGCCGGCCCTGAATCAAACTATTGGCCGGACATGGGACGCGGTGCGCTGCCGCTGGCCGATTTCGGCGCCAGGATGATCCAATGGCAGGCGGACATTGCCGCCAATACCAGCATCAGCGCATTAATGGATCGGATCATCCGGGAGACGGCTTTTCAGGCGTATGTGGAAGCGGATGACGACGGAAGGGACCGCTGGGACAACGTTGAAGAATTGCGCAAAATGGCGTTTGAGTATGAAGAGCGCGGATTGGGAGAGTTCCTGCAGAATCTGGCGCTGGTCTCGGATCAGGATACCCTCGCGGAAAACACGAATTCACCGACGCTGCTGACGCTGCATTCCGTGAAAGGGTTGGAGTTCAATCGGGTTTTCATCGTCGGTTTGGACGATGGCGTCCTGCCGCATAGCCGCAGCCTGGATGACCCGGAGGAGATGGCGGAGGAAAGACGACTCTTTTATGTCGGGCTGACCCGTGCGCGCAATCAGATCACGCTGGTGCGGGCCAATCAACGGGCCGCTTACGGCATTCCGGAATCGACGGTGCCTTCCCGTTTTCTTGCCAACATTCCGGAATCGCTGCTCTATTCCGCGAACGGAGCGAGCGGATTTACCCGGCCGCGATCCGGAAGGGATACCGATACGCGCTGGGAGAGCAAACCGGCCTGGGCACAATCGCTGCCCATGGGGAGCGGTGGGGGCGCTTCACGGGTGATGCGCGGCAGTACTTATACGCGCCCGGGTTCCGCGGCGAAGGAAGTCACGCAGGCCTATCGCCCGCAGGACGCGGTGGTCCATCCGCTGTGGGGTGAAGGGATGGTCCTGGAAAGCCTGATTGAAGACGGCGAAGAGGTGGTTTCGGTGCAGTTCGGGTCGGTGGGTGTCAAAAAGCTGGTGGTCAGTTTGTCGAAACTGAAAAAACAGCGCTGAGACGAACCTAAAAAGAATCGAGTTTAATAAAGCGAGTGCCTCAAAACCTTCGAGGCACTCGCTTTCGAATTACTGGCTGTTGAATCCTTGATCTTTTAAGCCTTGTGATCGTTTCCAATTATTTCTCGAATGGTGGCAAGCGGCAGTTTGAGTTCGCGATCGGCGGTCAATAGACCGTTTTCTTCTTTCCCGATATCTGTCAACTGCGTATAACAAAATCCCTGGACATATTTCGAACAGCGGAGAGCGTTTACAAGCCCTTCAAACTGATTGGCGAACTCCTCCTGCGTCTTTCCTTCCGAATACCCCCAGAAGCCACCTTCTGTTTTGTTTTTTGAATAACGGATCCCGCCAAATTCGCTGATAATAAGGGACTGGTTGCCGTCATATTGTCCGCTTCCGACGTATATTTTTTTCCCGAAAGGCAAAAATTCAAGCATTTTTTCAAGACAAAAATATCGCTCTTTCATCGCTGCCGCGGAAGGTTCATAGTCATGAATAGTGAGCAGATCCGTCCGGATATGTTCCCAGCCGTCGTTGTCGATCACGACGCGCGAACTGTCCAAAGATTTTGTCATGTGATAAAGCGCCTGGCAATGGTTCTGCTGGATACTGCTCTTTTTTATTTCCTGCACAGCCCAGGACTCATTCAAGGGAACCCACGCCACGATACAGGGGTGATTATAGTCTCGCAGCACGGCCTCCGTCCATTCGCGGTACATTCGCACGGCATATTCGGGTGAGTAGAGATAGGCCGAACCGATTTCTCCCCAGACGAGCAGTCCCATGTGATCCGCATGGTAAAGAAAACGGGGATCCTCCACCTTTTGATGTTTACGAACGCCGTTAAACCCCATTGCTTTTACCAATTCAATATCCTTAATGAAAGCTTCGTCTGACGGTGCTGTGAGCAATGATTCCGGCCAATACCCCTGATCCAGGATCAGCTTCTGATAATAGGGACGATTGTTCAGCATAAACAGGTTGTTTTCTACGGAAACTTTGCGCATGCCAAAATAGGAGGATACCGTATCCGTGAGCTGCTCTTTCTCATAAATGTTGAACATAACGTCAAATAAGCGCGGGTTTTCCGGCGACCAGGCAAGATCTTCGTAAAAATTCCAGGCCGACAATACCGGCTGATCCAGGCTAACCGTCAGCGATCCTTTGCAGCTTTGTGGCTGAATGGAAACAGTGGTCACCGCGACGCCTTCGAAGGAAATTTGTATTTCCAGTGCAGTGCCTTTATCGCCGCAAAGTTTATAATCGAACTTGATTGCTTTTTCATCAAACAGTGGCGTCATACGGACTTCGCTCAGGTGCGTGTGAGGAACTGCTTCCAGCCAGACGCTTTGCCAGATACCCGTCGTGCGGGTGTAGAAAATACTGCGCGGTTCTTCCTCCCAAAATTGTTTTCCGCGCGGCATTTCCAGGTCCGTAGGATCATCTACAGCCTTCACGACCAGAAGATTGGTTTTGTCAAAATGGACCATTTCAGTAATGTCTGCGCGGAAACCGGTTTGACCGCCGGTGTGTTCAACCGCCAGTGCGCCGTTGACCCAAACCTTGCAGGAATAATCCACCGCGCCAAAATGAAGGATTATCAGGTTCCCTTGCATTGAAGCCGGGACATCGAACTTCCTCCGATACCAGACTGTGGTGTGAAAAGAATGGATTCCCAATCCGGACAGGGTGCTTTCAAAAGCAAAAGGCACGTTTATTTTTTTATCGAAGCTGTCATCGTCGAACGAAAAATCCCATTCTCCGTTCAATGAAAGCCAATTGTCACGTGCAAACGCCGGACGGGGATATTCATTCCTGCTGCTGTTCGTCATTCGGTTCTCCAAAATTGTTGATTTATTTTCACGCCTGATTTCCCTTTGTGGATTAAAATTTGGCAAATTTTGCCTCGGTCACTTGATACCCCTTTACCCGTACGCCGCTTTTTCCAAACAGAATGGGGGATGGATCATGATATTCCAACAGCGGTTCCGGGCTATTTCCGGCATAGATACGGATATCGTTCACCGCTACCTGAACACGCAACTGACGGATACCGTCATTTTTAGGGAAAATTTCTTTGCTTAATAACAATTTTTCATTGTATCGGTGCTTCGTGAGGATCACGCGATCCCTTTCTATGGAAACGCAATACCCGATGAAGAAATTAATCCCGAGTTGCTTGTAGTCTCCTTCTCCGCCATCGGCCAACTGGCTGGCTCGCAGCAGTATACCGGCAGAGGCATTTTCATCTATCGGGGCCGCTTCAAGATCCAGGGCTGCTTCAAAATAAGGCGGATCCATTTCTCCAAAGCATTGCTTGTCATAAGGGCCAAAGTGGCTTATTTTTTCCGAGACGGGCGCTTCTTTCTCTCGCAATTGAATGGACAGCATCGTCGGGCGTGATACCGCTTGATCGAAATCAAGTGAGATTTCATGTAATCCCTGTGGCAGCGCGACCGTATAGAGCGCGACATCGCTGCTGGCTGCGACGGGCGTCAGTTGGATCCGATTGCCATCCAATATGATGGAATGGATTGCCTGAGAAATACCTGTTTTGCTGTAGTTGACGGCAAAATAGTATTCTCCGCCTTCCGGAGTATTCAATCGTAATTGCTCATCCTGTTTTCCGCTCAACGGAATTGTGCAGGGCGCCGGGATAAACAGCGCCGCCGCGGCGGTTTTCAGATCCCCGCTACGGAACGCTGTATAACCCATTGCGATTTTTGGGCCTTCGGAAAAATAACCGATTTGCCCCCCGGCACGAATCAGGATGTCATATTCCGCGATTTTTCTTCCGTCGATATAAAATCCTGCCTTGTTCCTGTTATAGCGGATCTGCAAAGCATGCAGTGCGCGGTGTGCATAAGGGTATGGAATTTCGTGCTCATGGAGCAAACGCCCTGCTGAATCCTGAAGCTGAACGCGGTTGGAAGACGTATTCAGGACAATCCGACAGGCGCCTGCTTCAATGCCGTAATTTCCTTCGCCTTCTTTGGTATACAGGTTGAATTCAATGACCCCGGAAGGACTTTGTAACAGTTGCACACAAAGACAGCGCCAAGCCTCTGAGGATACAAGAAATCCATCGTGAATAGTGCCGACGCCCTGAAGGATCTGCCACTTCTTTTCACTTTCCTCCGAAACCATGTCGTCCGAGAAATCCGGCATTTGGGGAAGCGGCTGCGGAAAATTGGCAGGCCCCAAGACGCGCAGGCTTTCATCCAGAATCATGGCGTCGATGTTCAGATTGCGCGTTTTATCCGGATTCAGGTTGTGGTAAACCATATAACGTGTCAGCATGTCCGGGCCCCAGACAATGGAACTGTGCCCTAAGCCAACGAAAAGATCTTTTGTGTGAACAACAACCGGATTTTCCGGACAATCCACGTATCCGGTCAGCGGATGGTCGCTGATAGCGGCATTGATGCGATACCCCTTCGAAAGGTAGTGATTACCGGTGTAAGTCAGGTAATACCGTCCATTTTCTTTAACAACGGTCGGGCCTTCGGTCCAGCCGTCCATGAAAATGCCGGTATGAACCGGTTCACCAAACGCTGTGGGCGATTTCATTTCGCAGCCCAAAATCCCGCTGCCGTCAGCCCAATAAAAATACCACTTACCATCATCGTCAATAAAAACCGAACCATCAATGTTGTGGCCGATATTATCCGTAACTGGACGGAACGGACCTGTCGGGCTTCCGCTTTTCAACACATAATGTCCCCGCCCGTGCGGAGAAGTGTACATATAAAATGCGCCGTTCCAATATACGACTTCCGGTGCGAAAGGAACCAGACCGGGAAAGGTGTCCTCTGAAATGGCCGGCCCTTCACAAACCCAGTCCACCAGGTTCGATGAGCTCCAACAAAGGATATCCGGGTTTGTATAATACAGATAATATCTTCCGTTGTGCCGCAGAATAAACGGGTCGGGAATATCTTCACTTTTTTTGAGAGGATTGCAATAGAAATTCATGATTATCCTTTGATTCCGGTCATCGCAAAGGATTCGGTGAAATGTTTCTGAGCAAGGACAAACAAAATCAGCACGGGCAATTCCGCGATAAGTGCAGCGGCCATCATCAGCGGAATATTGGTTTGCTGAATAAAATGCGAGTTGAGCATAGCGATGGCCACCTGGACAGTTTGTTTGGATTCGCTATGGGTGAACACCAACGGAGCAAAATAATCGTTCCAGGTAGTCATAAAGAGCATAATTATATTGGCGACGATGGCCGGTTTGCAGAGCGGCAGGAAGATGCGCCAGTAGGCTCCAAAGTACCCGCAGCCGTCGATCTTGGCCGCATCCAGCAACTCTTTGGGGAGCCCGTTGATATATTGGCGCAGGAAAAAAATGACATTGATGTTACATAGTGACGCCGGTACGATCATCGGGAGCAAGGTATCGATCCACTTAATTTTCGAATAAATTACAAATTGCGGAACCAGCAAGACGACCAGAGGCACCATCATGGTGGAAAGCAGCATGATAAATATAACGTTTTTGAACGGAAACGTGAGTTTGGAGAAAGCAAATGCCGCCATGCTCGAAGTAAACGTGCTGAACAGCAAAACAAAAATTGTGATAATGCTGCTGTTTTTGATCCCGGTGAGCAGATTGGATGCTGTCCACACATCTTTGTAGTTCTGCCAGTTCACCGGCTTCGGGATCCATTGCGGTGGAATGGTATAAACGAGGTTGGCTTCTTTAAGTGAAGTGCTGAGCATCCAAAGGAATGGAAGGATCATTGAACCTGCGCCAACCAGGATGATAATAAAAATGATGACCCGTCGAGGACTGGTTTTCCATTTCATGAAATTACTCCCCTCCATAGACCCATTTGCGCGAGATAATAAATTGGATCGCAGTTAATGCGAATATAAATAGTCCGAAGACGACTGCGGTTGCAGATGCATACCCCATCTGGCTGCTGGAAAATGCTTTTTGCCAGATATAGAAGACGATGGTTGCCACCCCGTATCCCCTTCCTCCATCGGGAGCGAACATTTGTATCTCAACGAAAGTTTGAAGGGACCCGATCAGGCCAACGATCAGCAAATAAAATGTCGTCGGTGTGATCAATGGCAAGGTGATGCTGAAAAACTGCTGCAGTGACGACGCTCCGTCGATATCGGCGGCTTCATAAATCGTCCTGGGGACAGCTTTCAGCGCTGCAATATAGTAAATGGATATAATTCCAATCATTTTCCAGGAAATCATCAGGACAATCATCCATTTTGTCCAGAATGGATCTCCCAGCCAATTGGGCGGATTTTCAACGCCCACCCCTTTGAGAAAAATGTTTACCAGCCCGTATTCGGCATTAAACAACCACTTCCAAATCAGCGTGAGTGACACAACCGAAGAGATAAATGGTAAATAATAGACGGCTCGGAAAACTTTTTGGCCCAGGATATTTTTATGGCAGGCATATCCGAAGAGCAGCGCAAAAATAATATAAATCGGGACTGGTATGAGCATGAAAAGGGTGTTTTCAAGCGCCTTCCAAAACTTTGGGTCCGCAAACAGTTTGGTGAAGTTTCGCAGGCCAACAAACATTCGGTTGGGAGACAGAATGTTCCAGTTGGTAAAGCTGGCGTAAATGCAAATTGCGATTGGCAACAGGAAAAATACAAGAAAGTATAAAATGGAGGGTGTTACGAAAAGTAGTCCCGCAATACTTTCGCTCCGCTTCAGATTATTTTTACGTTCTCTCATGATTTTCCTTTCGCTTCAAAAATTGAGCTTCTTTTGACTGTTCAAATATCGGCAAGTGCTGCCACTTGCCGATATCTGGTACCTGCAAAAATTCTACCGGTTTTGGATTTTATTGAGCGGAATATTCTTTTTTCTGCTCAATGCTGTCGTCCAATAATTGCTGCACAGCAGGTTTAATCGAGGTGCAGTATTCCTCTGCTGTCATTTCACCATTGAAAACCGCTGCCGTGTTGGAATTGAATTCAGCAAACCATTCCTGATTGAATGTCCGTGATTGTGTCGCTAACCGCGCATGATTCTCCAGAATGTCAATCAGAACATCCTTGCTGGCAGGCGCTTTTTCGAATTCCTGATATTCACCTTTTGCCATATCCTTGAGCGTTGGGATCGCCTGGCCATTGGTATAAGCGGTCCGCTGTGCTTCTTCGTTGAAGGCCAGATAGGCGGCCAGATTGGCGGCGGCTTCCGGATGCTTTGTAACAGAAGAAACCGCTAATCCCGCGCTGCCGAACCAGATTTCGCTCTTACCGGTGTTCGGGCTGACCGGCCAGTTCATTACATCCCATTCGAAATCGGTATTCGCCCAGAGGTCACCAAGTGACCAGGTACCGGTACCGATCATGGCGACTTTGCCCTGTTTAAAGCGGTCATAATCATTGAGCGCTTGCGTTTCAGTAGTGGTTGGTGCGACGCCGTGGACGAGGCTGAGATCCGCTGCCCACTGCAGCGCTTCAATAAAGGCGAGGTCATCGATTTTTACCGTAGTAAGCGTTTCCTGATCCACCCACTCCGCACCATTGGACCAGATGGCGGATTCCAACGAATAAGCCCCTGATCCATAAATTTTATCGTTGCCGGACCCGCTGGTCAGTTTTTCCGCTGTCGCGAGATAGTCATTCCAATCCCAGGGTTCCTCTTTGGTAGGAGGTGTGATACCGGCGGCTTTGAAAAGATCGACGTTATAAACGATCGGGAATACACTGACGTCTTTCGGCAGTGCGTAAATGCTGCCGGCACCCTGGTTTTCTCCGTCATAACGGTAACGGTTAATCAATGCTTCCCAAATATTATTGGGATCGAAAATTTCATTATTCTCGACAAAAGTTGTCAGATCATAAAGGTTGCCGGTGGCAGCATACTTCATCATATTATCAATGGAGCAGTAGAACACGTCCGGGCTTTCTCCCGCCCCGATCATGGTCTGCAGTTTGGTGTCGAACTCATTGTCCGCTACCGTAATATAGTCTACGGTAACGTTGGGATATGCAACCTCGAACTGGTCAATCATTGCCCGATAGGTGGCAATTTCCGCATCCGTGCCCCAGCCCATGAAGGTAATTTTCACATTCTCATCCGAGGAGTTTTGAGCTCCGTAGCTTGTGAAATTCACAGCACCAAGTGTCAGAACCAAACACAACACTAAAACTAAAACCTTCTTTTTCATTTTTATCTCCTTCTTGATTTTTTGGGGACCTTTTCGGTCACCGAACCACAATCTAATAAAACATAAATTATGTTCTAATAGAGATATGGTACTTGATAGAAAGGCATATGTCAATGAATTTCTTCGCTATTTTAGGGACATTCATCCTTTTTATTATTTAATAAAACATAATTCATGTTCTTAATGGCTGTTTTTCATTGAACATGTAAAAAAAATATGGAACTTTATCCGCGCCTGGATGATATAATTTTGCATTGTAAAAAAGGAACCCCGTTATGGCAAAAAAAATGGAATTGATGGCGGATGATGAAGTAAAACTGTGTTTGGTTGGGAAAGCACTTTCTTCAGCGACGCGCATCGGTATTTTAAGATTGCTTTATTACAACAGTTATAACGTTAAAGAAATCGCTCAAAAAATGGATATCCCTGCTTCCAGCGCGGCACTGCATATTCGGGTTCTGGAAGAGGCAGATCTGATCCAAATCAAGCAGCAGCCCGGGAGCAGAGGATCCATGAAGGTATGCAGTCGGAAAAACGATTATGTGAACATTCGTTTATCCGGGAATGATCCGGATGTAAATCAAGTTGCGACTGTATCTATGCCCGTTGGCGCATATACGGATTGTCAGGTTATTCCTACCTGCGGTTTGGCCAGCAGTCAGGCTTTGATCGGGTTCGAGGATAGACCGGGTGACTTTTTTATGCCCGAAAGGATCCTGGCGCAAATATTGTGGTCCTCTGGCGGATATGTAGAATATAAGTTCCCGTTCTTATTACAGCATAATATCGTCCCCCGGCGGCTCATACTCTCCTTTGAGGCTTGTTCTGAGGCTCCGAATTATAAAGAGGATTGGATATCGGATATTACGATTTGGATTAATGATCAGGAGTGCGGCACATGGCGCAGTCCGGGAGACTTCGGGAGCCGCAGGGGAAAGCTAAATCCCCAGTGGTGGGATAATGGTGTTTCTCAGTATGGCAAACTTGTTACGGTGGAAGTCACTGAAACCGAAACGTTGATCAATTCAAAAAAGACCTCTGAGGTGTGTTTGGAGCATCTGGCCTTGAACCCGGAGCATCCCATAACCATCCGGATCGGCAATCGGGAGGATGCTGAATTTGTGGGCGGGTTTAATCTTTTTGGCGCCGCCTTCGGTGATTATTCCCAGGATATTCTGCTTTCATTTGTATATTAAAGCGGTCGTACTTTTGACGTCCGAAGTAAATCTTATTTAGAAAATAAAAATCGACAAATTCCACACGAGCGTCTATAGTGGTGCTCATGCTATGCGAGGGTACGCCTACACAGAATGACATTTCTCCCTTTCTGACGACAAACCTGGGCGATATTCCCTTTTTGAGAGTTTTCTCAAGCTAATTTTTGTTCTTTTTTTCACCGAATGCAGTGAATTAGGGTAGAATTGTGAGAATGGGAAAAATGCCTCTTGATCCCCGCATCGCCGAGCTCCGAAAACGTAAAGCAGAAATTCTACAGGCCGGCGGCGCTGAGCGGATTGAAAAACATCATGCCAAAGGAAAACTGACGGCCAGAGAACGGATCGAGCATCTGCTGGATGCCGGTTCTTTTCAGGAGTTGGAACCTTTCGCGCTTTCCCGCTTTGAGATGAAAGAAGACATTCACGGCGACGGCGTCATCACCGGCTTCGGCACGATTGACCAGCGCCTTGTGTACGTCTACGCGCAGGACTTTACCGTCCATGGCGGGACCATGAGCGAGGCCCAAAGCCGGAGAATCTGTCGCATTATGGATCTGGCTTTTGAGAATAAAGCGCCGGTCATTCATCTGATCGATTCCGGCGGCGCCAGAATACAGGAAGGCGTTGCCAGCCTGGCCGGTTACGCCGGAATTTTTCTGCGCACCACCCGTCTTTCCGGACTGGTACCGCAGATCAGCCTGATCATGGGGCCCTGTGCCGGCGGCGCGGCCTATTCGCCCGCGGCGACCGATTTCATCATCATGACCCGCAAAAAATCCTTTATGTTTCTGACCGGTCCGGACGTTGTTCAATCTGTCACGGGAGAGGTTGTGGACACGGAAACGCTGGGCGGGAGCGAGACACACCTGAAAGTCAGCGGTTTGGCACATCTGGCGGGTGACACGGATGAAGAAGTGCTCTCGCTTTGCCGTCAGGTCTTTTCTTACTTCCCCAATCACGCGCTGGAAAAAGCTGCGGTGCTGCCTGCCACGGATGACCCGAACCGGATGGATGAAAGTCTGAATACCATCGTTCCGGGCGATCCGTCCGAACCCTATTCCATGCATGCTGTGATTGAAAAAATCGTCGATCAGAACAGCTTTCTTGAATTTCAAGCAGAATTCGCGCCAAACTGCATCATCGGTCTGGCGCGTTTCAATGGAAAAGGCGTCGGCATCGTGGCGCAGGAACCCTCCTGTATGGCCGGTGTCATGGATATCGATTCATCCGATAAAATTTCCCGCTTTGTCCGCACTTGTGACTGTTATAATATTCCCTTGGTTACGCTGGTGGATTGTCCCGGTTTTCTTCCGGGGGTGGACCAGGAGCATCATGGCGTGATCCGGCACGGCGCGAAAGTGCTTTATGCATACGCAGAATCCACGGTTCCAAAAATTACTGTCATCGTTCGCAAAGCCTATGGCGGATCCTACATTGTCCTGGGCAGCAAGATGATGGGCACGGATATCACTTTTGCCTGGCCGAGCGCTGAAGTTGCGGTGATGGGGCCTGAGGGCGCCACAAAAATTCTATATCGGAAGCAGATTGAACAATCAGCGGACCTGAAAGCGGAACATGACCGGTTGGTTGAAGACTACCGGACAAAATTTTTAAACCCTTATCTTTCGGCGGAGTTAGGCTACATTGACGACATCATTGAACCCCGGGAAACCCGGCGGAAAATTATCGCGGCATTGGCGGGAATTCGCTTTAAGAAAGTTGAACGGGAAGTAAAGAAACACGGAAATATGCCGGTGTAAAAGCCGGATCAGAAAGGATAAAAAAAGATATATGAATGCAGAAATTATTGGCCAGTCACTTCAGATCACACTGATCGGTATGCTCATCCTGTTCGCTTCCTTATTTGTTTTGTGGGGCGTGATGGAAATTTTGGTACGTCTTGTCAAAGATCCGAAGGAAGAACCGGAAGCCCCTGAACTCGAGGATGCGCTGGCTGCCGTCGTCGTCGATGAAGGCGAATTAAAAATGCGGGCTGCCGCTGCCGCTGTCGCCTCCGTTCAGAATTATGACCTGAAGATGAAAGCTGCCGCCGCTGCCGCAAGCTATATTCGGATCAAGAAATAATCATTAAATTTTGTGCCGGTTTCGGCGCAGAATATTAAATTTCATACTATTTCTTTCAAGGAGTTGTTCAAAATGAAGCTTACCATCAAGGTTGAAGATAAAGAATTTGCCGTAGAAATTGTTAATCCGGGCGCCAATCCGTTGACCGTTAATGTGGACGGGACGGAATTTAAAGTGTATTCCGATGGCTCGACACAGGCTGCGACTGCCGCTCCTGTAGCCGAAGCTGCGCCGAAAACCACAGCCGCTCCCGCTGCCGGTGCTGTCACCGTCAAGGCTCCGATCCCGGGCGTTATCCAGGATGTCAACGTCAAAGAAGGTCAGACTGTCAAAAAAGGCGATGTTCTGTTCGTTTTGGAAGCCATGAAAATGAAGAACAATATCACGGCGACTCAGGCCGGCACGATCGCATCGGTGAATGTCAGCAAAGGTGATACCGTCACTCATGGACAGGTTCTGCTGTCCTACGCTGATTAATAAGGTTTATAGCTATGGCTAACCTCGGAAGTATTGTAAACACTTTTTATTTCCTTTCCTGGCAGGAAATCGTCATGATTGTGCTCGGGCTGGGCCTGATTGCGCTGGCGATTTTTAAGGAATATGAACCGACATTGCTGCTGCCGATCGGTTTCGGCTGCGTGCTTGCCAACCTGGGAATGTCGTCGTATCAGACAATGAATGTTACTGAAATTGTCAACGGCGAGGTGGTTGAAGTTGTCCGTTCCGGATTCATGAAAGTTCTGTATGATGCCGGTATTACCACGGAGCTCTTCCCGCTGCTGATTTTTATCGGCGTTGGCGCCATGATCGATTTTCGCCCATTGCTGGCCATGCCGAAGATGGTCATCCTCGGCGCAGCCGGACAGTTCGGTATTTATGGCACGCTGATTCTTGCTTCTTTTCTGGCGAAATCTTTCCCGAGCCTTGGCTGGGGATTGGCTGAGACTGCCTCCATTGGTACCATCGGTGCGATTGACGGCCCGACCGCCATTTATGTCACATCGAAAATTGCGCCAAGGTTGCTGGGGCCGATCGCTGTGGCTGCTTATTCCTATATGAGCCTGATCCCGATTATTCAGCCGCCGATCATGAAAGCACTCACCAGCAAAGCGGATCGCAAGATCCGGATGGAATACGCGCCGCGCCCGGTATCTGACCGTGCTGTGATCGTTTTCCCGATGCTGGTCACCATTCTGATCAGTATCATTTCCCCGGAAGCCGCGCCGCTGATCGCTGCGCTGATGTTGGGGAACCTGCTGAAGGAAAGTCGTGTTGTTGACCGGCTTGACAAAGCTGCTCAGAATGAAATCATTAACGTTTCCACGCTGTTCCTGGGACTTGCTGTCGGTGGTACCATGACGGGAGACCGCTTCTTGAATGTCGGTGTCCTCTTCATTTTGATTCTTGGTCTGCTCGCCTTTATTCTGGATACGGTGGCGGGTGTTCTTTTCGGCCAGTTGATGAAGATCATTACCCGCGGCAAGATCAATCCGCTGATTGGCGCCTGCGGGATCAGCGCTTTCCCGATGGCGGGCCGGATTGCGGCTCAAATCGCATTGGAAGAGGATTCTGATAACTTTATTCTGATGCACGCCATGGGTGCGAATACGGCAGGCCAATTGGGCTCCGTGATTGCCGGTGGTGTTCTGCTGGCGCTGGTTCAGGGATTCATCTGATCCATCTTTTTGGTGCGTTTTGAAAACGATGCCGCATGCAATTGGTGCTGCATCGTTTTTATTTAATGTTTATTTAAAGTTTGAGCGAGATTTATGTAAAGTTTTGTTTCTGTTCGGAAAAAAGCTTCGTTTTCCCCCTGTTTTCCCGAGGAGAATGGCTTTTTTACGAGGGAAAAAACCAATGTGACACATGTCATGTTTTAACCCTTGCGCAAAGTGACAAATGTAATATAATAATTGGCAGGGACAGCAAAAGCAAAATTCTTCTTTTTATCTTTTTCCATGCCGCCTTTTTATAAAAGGCGGCACTCCTTTTTAATCATTCCGAAAAACTTCCCGTATAAACTATCACCCCCCTCATGATTTTCTGAAGTACCCAATCGCTCGCGGTTTTATTTGCGTGATCCTTGCACAGGCGAACAGCAATTCAAACAGGGTCCCTTTAACGAAATAAAACTCCAACATTTTGCATTTTGAGAATCGTATAAAAAATTCGTGTATATTTTATTGATAAAATAAGATCATTGGTTAAGCGTTAAGAATCCAGACTTTATTTATGCGCTCAGACATTTAGGAGGAATAAGACATGTTTCATACTATTATCGTAGCTGGCAATATCGGACGCGATCCGGAAATGCGCTATACGCCCTCCGGCGTTGCCGTAACATCTTTCAGTGTGGCAACCAGCCGGCAATACAACAACGCACAGGGACAACAGGTGAAAGAGACCATTTGGTTTCGCATCAGTTGCTGGTCGAAATTAGCTGAATATGCAAACAATTATCTGAAAAAAGGCAATAAAGTGTTGATCGAAGGCAGACTTGTTCCGGATCCGGCCACCGGCGGACCGCGTCTCTGGACCCGGGCAGATGGGACCACCTCAGCCTCCTTTGAAATCAATGCGGTAACGCTCCGTTCCCTGACTTCACGTTCAGATAGCGACAGCAGCGGGAGCAGCGGTGGCGGGTTTCCCGAATACAGTGAATCCTCCGTAGATGAAGATGATATTCCATTCTAATGAACAACACCGATAAAATTTCACAAATCGCCGAGTCCGCATACAAAGATTTCGAAGCCAGAACGATCGCCCGCGACAGTGCCTTGACGCAGGCCCGCTCCTTGACCCGGCATGCCGCAAATGCCATCCGGGCTATTCACCGGAATGAAAATGAGCTGGCGCATTCGCATTTAAACGAAGCGGAGACGCTGGTGAAAAAGTTGCGTGACGATCTGCAGAGTTTTCCCGATCTTTATTATGCCGGCTATAGCCAGGATGCGATTAAAGAATATTGTGAAGCGGTGCTGACCTGTGCCTTCATCGAAGGGAAATTGATCCCCGGACCTGAGGAACTGGATGTTCCCTATTCGACCTACTTGCGTGGTATGGCAGAAACACCGGGAGAATTGCGCCGGCGCTGCATGGATATTCTGCGCATGGGCTATTCGGATGACGCTGAAAAGTTGCTCGAACAGATGGATGATATTTATTCGATCCTGATCACGATGGATTATCCGGATGCGGTTACCAACGGCCTGCGCCGCCAGACGGATTTGCTGCGCGGAATCGTTGAGCGGACCCGGGCGGACCTGCCCTTGAGTCTGCGGGAAGAAAAACTGAAAAAGCTGCTGAGACAGGCGGTGGATGTGTATTCGCACGATCGGGACCGCGGTTGAAATATCAGGGGATTTGGTTGATCAAGGTGAACTGTACCTGTTGTGCGGAGCACAACAGGTACAGTTCACCAAATCTGTCATCTTCGTTTAGATCCTGTAAGGACGACACTACAACAGATATAGCTCACCAAATCTGTGTCATCTCGACACTCGAAGATATCTCTGGTTACTGAAAAGAACACGTTTGTGTTCTTTTCAGTAACCAGAGATATCTTCGAGTGAGAGACCTTCAATGATTATTTCGGGTCTGATATTCTCCAAAGGACATCAATGTGCAAATTATCTTGCTCTGGAGATTATCAGACCCAGATAGGTTTTGAGGATGTCGAACGAAGTGAATGCGTAGCTCGACTTCGCTCCGCTGCGCTCGACATGACACAGGTTTTGGTAGAATTTTCCCATGAAGGGCTCCGGTCAAAAACCATGATTCAAAAGCAAAACACAATGCAAAAAAAGACGTCTCCGGGGAGAGTCTCCGCATCGGAACTGGGGGTCTATGAAACCTGCCGGCGGGCCTGGTGGTATCAGCGCCGGGGCCTGCTCCGTTCGAACGCACGGGAACTGGAATCCGGCCAGGCTTATCATCACCGGATCGGGCTGAAACTGCTTTTGCTGCGGACGGCCCGGCTGTTGTTGATGCTGTTATTCGTGCTTTCGGCTGCGATCATCCTGTATGCGCTGCTGGCGCAAGATGGAACGCAATGAATCAAGTTGATGCTGGTCTTGCTATGGCGGCAGGAATGATCTTGCGTGCGCTTCTAACGCCAGGCAGGACGCAATGAACCAGTGGCTCTGGATTGGGGGATTGCTGGGCGCAGTCGCCCTGTTCCTGTGGATCCTGCTGGAGCAGCAGCGCCGCCGCATGGGCATGCCGGGCGGAAAACAGGTCTATGACGACCTCACGCCCTTTGCCAAAGAACCGCAAGTCTTGTTTTCGGAACGCTATCATCTGTCCGGGAAACCGGACGCGATCTTTGAAGACGCAAATCGGCTTGTTCCGGTCGAGATCAAAAGCGGCAAAGCGCCCCGCCAGCCTTATCCTGCGCATGTCACCCAACTGATGGCGTACTGTTTGCTGATCGAAGCGGTCTATGAGCGGCGGCCCTCTTACGGTTTGCTCCGCTATCGCGACAAGGATTTTAAAATTTCGTATACAATTGAGAGAGAGAACCGGATCAAACGCCTGATTGAGGCGGCCCTGAACGACGCGGATGCGATTCACAAAAATAAAGAGGAACTCCACCGTTCGCATAATATTCCCCGCCGCTGCATGGTCTGTGGCTATCGAGAACGATGCGATGAGAAAATTGAAGCCGAATGATCGAACAAATACCCTCCCCCGCCGCTGCATGGTTTGCGGCTATCGGGAACGATGTGATGAGGAAATTGAA
>CALCQT010000521.1 GCA_937894825.1 uncultured Anaerolineaceae bacterium | reverse complement strand
TGAACAAAAAAGAAAAAATGCCTATGGACATGATGGGTCCCAAAGGTCGGGGATTCATAGAAAAATCGAGATAGAAAGAGCCGTAAAAATCCGACTTTTGGGACTTCTTCAATGAATATATGTATTGAATGATATAAACTTTTGGGAATCAATACTGCGGCTGCGGAATTTTATGCCCGGGAACAACATATCCAAAGCGATTGCCGGATGTTCCTTCCGAAAGTGCATGTTTGTTGAACAGGTTTTAATTTCGATCGATAGGAAATGGTGCGGATCAGCGGATCCGACCTGTTGAAAAAAGAATATGAGGATGAAATCATGAAAACAATTTTTGTTAAGAAAACATTTGCATTATTGTTGATACTCGTTATTGTGGCGGCGTTTGCCGGTTTTACTTCCGTAGTTCGAGCCCAGGATGCGGAATCTGTTGTCAGAATCGGCTCAAAAGATTTTACGGAAAATTATATTTTGGCGGAGATCTATGCACTGGCCCTTGAGAAGGCCGGAATTGAAGTTCAGCGCGAGTTCGGTCTTGCCAGTTCGCTTGTTCATACCGCGCTGGTGAATGATGAGATTGATCTCTATCCGGAATACACCGGAACCGGGTTGCTGGCAGTTTTACAGCTTCCGCTGGAAACCGATCCACAGAAAGTTTATGACACCGTGAAAGCGGAATACGAAAAGCAATTTGATCTGGTATGGCTCGACTATGCCAGCGGCAATGATGGGCAGGGTCTGGTGATCACCACCAAAGCGGCTGAGGAATATGGAATTCGGACCATATCAGATCTTCAGAAAAATGCCGATAAGCTGCGCTTCGCATCCCAGGGGGAGTTCGATTTACGCGAAGACGGTATCCCCGGATTGGAAAAAGTTTATGGAAAATTTAATTGGCTTTCTTCCAAGGTCTATGATAACAGTTTGAAGTATGAAGTTTTGAAAAATGATCAGGCGGACGTCGCACCGGCTTATACTACGGAAGGACAGTTGACCGATCCGCAATTCACGCTGCTTGAGGATGATAAATATGTCTGGCCGCCGTACAACATTGCTCCTGTGATCCGCAAATCGGTTCTGGATGCCACCCCGGAAATTGCAGAAGTTCTGAACGCAATCAACGCGAAGATTGATACGCCTACCATTACCGGATTGAATGCAAAAGTTGATATCGACAAAGAGGAATACGAGGATGTTGCTGCGGAGTTCTTCGCGTCCATTCAATAAGTAAATCGTATTTGACAAGCGCGTAGTATCCAGCGGGCGCCGTTGGAAACCAGCGATTTGCGTTCTTTCTGAGACGAGAGACATCGCCGGATCAATCCATCCGGCGATGTCTGTCAGGGCAGGCTGGAAAAGCGCCGGTAATTATGATTCTCCTGTTTCTCTCCATTGACTGAATATTCAAGGTATCATTTGGTTGAAAATTGTTTGCCTGGTCCGACTGAGAATGTTTGGATCTCGCATGCTTTCCAAAAAAATGATTAATATGATAACGAGGTGTGGTTCCATGAGTTACGCTGCCTATGATGATGAGACTTTAGGGTTTTCGACAAGACAACTGCATGCCGGATATAATCCCGCAGAGCATTATCGATCCAAAGCCGTACCGATTTATCAAACGGCGGCGTTCGAACTGGGCGATTTTGACCGTTGTGTCCGGCTTTTTGGTTTTGAAGAGGAAGGACATTCCTATGTTCGTTATTCTAATCCAACGAATACCGTGTTGGAGAGGCGGATCACCTCACTGGAAGGCGGGAGTGATGCCCTGACAATGGGATCCGGGATGGCAGCTATTTCGAATGTATTTCTTAACCTGGCGAAAGCGGGGGATGAGATTGCCGCGGTTCCGACATTGTATGGCGGCGCCATTACGTTGTTGAAAAAGATCCTGCCCGATTACGGTATTGTC
>CALCQT010000520.1 GCA_937894825.1 uncultured Anaerolineaceae bacterium | reverse complement strand
AGCCGCATTTTTCATCACGAATTCAAGATTTTCCCGGCAATTATAAAGGCGCTCCAATGACGCTTTGCACTGATCAATCACATCAATGCTGTAATTGATCGGAGTACGGTAATGAGAAGAAACCATCAGATAGCGAATCGGTTCATAACCAAATTTTTTAGCCACTTCCCGAACAGTAAAGAAATTCCCCAACGATTTACTCATCTTTCTGTTATCCACATTGATATAACCGTTATGCATCCAATAATGCGCAAACGGAACTCCATTGCAGCATTCGCTCTGTGCGATCTCATTTTCGTGATGGGGAAAAATCAGGTCCTGTCCGCCGCAATGAATATCAATGGTTTCTCCGAGATACCTCCTCGCCATAGCGGAACATTCGATGTGCCAGCCGGGACGACCATGTCCCCATGGGGATTCCCAATAAGGCTCTCCGGGCTTTGCACCCTTCCATAGGGCAAAATCCATTGCATCTTCTTTGATCTCTCCAGTCGCAATTCTTGCCCCCGCCTGCAGGTCTTCCAAAGGCTGATGACTCAGCTTACCATATCCGGGGTCTTTGAGTGTTCGAAAATAAACGTCTCCGTTTTCGGTAGGATAAGCATATCCTTTTTGGATCAAAGTAGAAATAATAGATTGAATCTCTTCAATATTTTCAGTCGCCTTTGGATGAATCGTTGCCGGACGGACATTCATTCCCTCAGCATCTTTTTTATATTCTTCAATATAACGACGGCTAACGGTCAAATAGTCACTATTTTCTTTATTCGCTTTACGGATGATTTTATCATCTACATCTGTAAAATTCTGAACAAAAGTGACTTTCATGCCACGATATTCCAGATAGCGGCGCAGAACATCAAACACACAAATTGGGCGAGCATTTCCAATATGAATATAGTTATAAACCGTCGGACCACAGGCGTAGATTTTTGCTTCTCCCGGCGTAATCGGAACGAACTCTTCCTTTTGACGCGTCAGCGTATTATAAATCCTCATAATGCTTCTCCTTTTTATCAATGATTAAGTCAGCCGCAAATCAAGCATGTTTTTGATTGACAACTTCTTCTTTCTTTTTAAAAGAATCTTTTGACAAACAATCCATCTTTTTCTGTAGATGTCCCATCTGTGCCTGCATACGGCAGATTTCCTGTTCGATTGGGTCAGCGATATTTACCTGATCCAAATTAGTAGGCCGTACTCCGGAAATCCGCACAACCCGCGCGGGAACGCCTACCGCCGTAGCGTTTTCCGGGACTTCAC
>CALCQT010000519.1 GCA_937894825.1 uncultured Anaerolineaceae bacterium | reverse complement strand
AAACCGGGACAATATGTGCCGGGGAACATGTACTTCACCACCACCCGCTACCATCAGGAAGCGAACGGCGGAACTTTTGTCGATATCGTTTGTGATGAGGCGCATGACGCAATCATCAACCTGCCGTTTAAAGGGAATATCGATTTAAGGAAGCTGCAAAAACTGATTGACGAGAAGGGCGCCGAGAACATTGCGTATGTTTGCTGTGCGATTACGGTGAATCTGGCCGGCGGACAACCGGTATCGATTCAGAATATCCGTGAAACATCGGAATTATGTAAAAAATATAACATTAAGTTGTTTATGGATGCGACCCGTTGCGTTGAAAATGCCTATTTCATAAAAGAAAGGGAAGCAGGATACGCTGATAAATCGATTAAGGAGATCGTGCGGGAGGAATTTTCATACGCCGACGGTTGTACCATGTCCGGTAAAAAGGACTGCATCACCAACATTGGCGGGTTCCTGTGTTTGAATGATGAAGATCTCTTCCTTGATGCAAAAGAACTGGTTGTCGTATTTGAAGGGATGCCCTCTTATGGCGGTATGGCTGGCAGAGACATGGAAGCGATGGCGCGCGGTCTCAGGGAATCGGTAGAAGATGATTATATCGAATACCGTGTCAAACAGGTTCGTTATCTTGGTGAACGTCTGTTGGAAGCGGGAATACCGATCATTGAACCTGTCGGCGGCCATGCGGTTTTCCTGGATGCGCGTCGGTTCTGCGACCATTTGACCCAGGATGAACTCCCGGCTCAGGCGCTGGCGGCGCAGTTATATCTGGAATCGGGGGTCCGTTCGATGGAACGCGGCATTGTATCGGCCGGAAGGGATAAAAAAACCGGCGAAAATAATCATCCCCGGCTTGAGACAGTCCGTCTGACGATCCCTCGCCGCGTTTATACCTATAAGCACATGGATATTGTTGCGGAAGCGGTCATTGCGTTATATAAAAAGCGGGCAGAAATCCGCGGACTTAAATGGGTGTACGAACCGAAACAATTGCGCTTTTTCACCGGACGGTTTGAACACATCTAAATGAGGACCGCTCTCTCCTGAGGAATATGGCTTCTGACATGCCAACATTTTTCAAAGATGAACACTTTGATCGGTACGAGTTCTCTTTCGAAAAATTGAACATTGGCGTTTGACGCTCATGAATAAAAGTAATCGGCGCTATCCGCCGGCTGACAAAGATTGCGCACCGGAGTGGCTGCCGGGTTCAACGAGACGGCAGTATTCGAGACGGAATATCAAAAAAAACCGGGGCAGAAATGCCCCGGTTTTTTGGAATATTTGTGAGAATTTTGACTTACTGCAGGACGGAAATTCTGCCGTCGACAGCCAACCCTTCGGTGCCGACGTTGGTCAGGTAATCAGCCAGCACCTGATCCAGCGCGCCAAATTCGCCGACCAGTTTGTCATCCGCGAACATAGTGTACTGGTCGCCGCCGATGGCCAGGAAGTTGTTGGTGGCCAAAATATAGGTCGCGGCCGGGTCAACCGGTTCGCCGCCGATAGTCAGTTCAACCACACGGCTGCCAGCTTCTTTTGAAGGATCGAAAACGAAGCGGAAACCAGCGATCTGCGGGAAGGCGCCTTTCAGTTCAGGATAATCGGAGACACCATTTTCCATGGCGTCGATCAGGTCCTGACCGGTGGTTTCGATGGTCACAACGTAGTTGCCAAACGGGAAGGTAGTGATGACAGCGCCGAGGGTGATATCGCCGGCCGGAATGGATGCACGAATACCGCCGCCATTGGTCATGGCGACGTCCGCGCCGGTTTCGCGCAGCATCGCTTCAGCGACCAGGTCGCCGAGATTGGTTTCGCTGCTGCGGTTGGTTTCGCGTTCGCCGTCCAGGTCAACCGTGGTGCGGCCGACGACTTCTTCGGTCACAACGTCGATTTCAGCCTGGATTTCATCAATGATTTGAACAACATCCGCGTCCGGTTCCAGTTGGAGCAGATCTTCATAGGTGACCAGTTTGACGGATTTGGAAGCAACAGTCAAGCGCTCGGTGCGCGCTTCCGGAACTTCGAAAACGACTTCGATCTGATCAATGAAGCGGCCGTGTTCGCCGGCTTGGGCGATCAGCGTATTGCCGACCAGCAGACCTTCCGGCAGTTCGGTGTGGCTGTGGCCGTCAACAATGATGTCGATGGCAGGAGCGGCTTCGGCCAGACCTTCGCTGGTGAATTCACTGCCGCCGTCCAGGCCCAGGTGAGCCAGCGCGACGACCAGGTCAACATGCGGGCGCAGGATGGCTTCCATCTTCGCGCCTGTTTCGTACGGGTTCAGGAAAGTCA
>CALCQT010000518.1 GCA_937894825.1 uncultured Anaerolineaceae bacterium | reverse complement strand
AATCCTGGCGGCGGCAGTCGAATCCGCCGGAACGCCTGCCAAAGCCGTTGAAGCAAGCCAGCTGATTATCACCGATGATCATTTTCAAAACGCGGCGCCGGACATGACGTTGACCGCCGCCCGCTGCCAAAAAATTCTGGCGCCGATGTTGAATGATAACGTGATCCCGATCGTGACCGGATTCATGGGTGCGACACCGGATGGGGCTATCACCACTTTAGGCAGAGGCGGCAGCGATTACTCCGCATCTATTTTGGCCGTCGGACTTGGTGCATCCGAAGTCTGGATCTGGTCCGATGTGACCGGTGTGATGAGCGCCGACCCGCAGGTAATTCCGCAAGCCAGAACCATTCCGTTCCTTTCATACAAAGAAGTTTCTGAAATGGCCTTTTATGGGGCCAAAGTGCTTCACCCCAAGAGCGTCAAACCTTGTGTCGACAACCAGATCAGGATGCGGATTTGCAACACCTTCTATCCGCAGAAAACCGGCACGATACTGGTTGAAAACAGTCAGGCCACCGGAATCGGCCAAATCAAAGCAGTGACTGCCGCAAACGGCTTCCAGTTGATCACCGTATCCGGCGCAGGCATGGATAACGGGATGAATGTTTCAGCGCGCATTTTCGCAGGACTGGTGGAATCAGGCGTAAATGTTTCTATGGTAATCCAAAGTTCTTCTGAACAATCCCTCTGTTTTCCTGTCGCAATTAAAGACGTAAACCGGGTCAGCAAAATGCTTCGCCGTGTGCTTGAGAAGGAAATCGCCCGCAAAGATATTGAAGAAATTGAAATCAGTAACACAGTAGATATTATTACCGTCATTTGTCCGGGTCTCAAAGCACACCCGATTGTGATCGCCCAGGTGTTGAACCAGATCGATTCACTGGGTATAAAAATAAAGGCCTTGTCTTACGGCGCTTCCGATGTTTCTTTAAACGTAATTGTTGCTTCTGAAAATACAAAAGAAGCATTAGTTTGTATACACGATTTGATTCTGCAATAAACCTATAAGGAGATACACAATGACAGAAAAAATCCCGGTCGCAGTTTTGGCAGCCACGGGCAGCGTCGGACAGCGATTTATCCAATTGTTGGCCAATCATCCCTGGTTTCAGGTGACTGAAATCACCGCTTCAGATCGTTCCGCAGGTAAAACATATCAGGAGGCCTGTCACTGGCTTCTGGCGGATCCAATGCCGGAATATGTAAAAAATCTTGTACTTGTGCCAACCTCCGCCGAACAGGTGAATCGCTCAAAAATCGCTTTCTCCGCCCTCCCCGCGGATATTGCGCTGGAAATCGAGCCGGAGCTGGCTCGAAAAGGCATTTATGTTAGCTCAAACGCCTCGGCGTATCGAAAAGATCCGCTCGTTCCCATCCTGGTGCCGGAAGTCAACCCGGATCACATCAGAATTCTGTCCGATCAGCAGAAAACTTATCAATGGTCCGGAGGGATTATCACCAACCCGAATTGCACCACCGTCGGAATCGTGGTTCCGCTGAGCGCAATCGATAAAGCGTTTGGCGTTACCCAGGCAATCTTTTTTTCCATGCAGGCAATTTCCGGAGCCGGTTATCCGGGCGTTGCTTCAATGGATATTATTGACAATGTTGTGCCTTTTATCGGCGGTGAAGAAGAAAAATTGGAATATGAGCCGCGAAAAATCATGGGAACTTTCTTGGAAGGAGCGATTTATCCGCACGCGCTCACCATATCCGCGCACACCAACCGGGTCGCTGTCGTAGATGGTCATACGATCTGTTGCTCTTTCTCACTGAAAGAAAAGGCTGAGAAGGAAGCCATTATCGAAACATTGAAAAATTTCCGCTTCCCGGAAGAGACCTCCGGATTGCCCTCCTGCCCTGAAAGAGGAATCATCTACCGCGAGGAAGCCGACCGGCCGCAACCACGGCTTGACCG
>CALCQT010000517.1 GCA_937894825.1 uncultured Anaerolineaceae bacterium | reverse complement strand
GGATGCAGGTGTTCTAAATATGGTCGTCCAGAGGACGACCATATTTAGAACACCAAAAATGTCATCTCGACTCTCGAAAGGGGCGCCAAAGGCGTCCCGTCGAGGTGGAGAGACCTTCAAAAACCATCAGGAGTCTGATATCCTCCAGAGGAAAATTATACGAATATCAGCTATTTTTTTACTAAGAATTTTGACTTGGCGTCTTTCAGACCCGAAATGATCGTTGAGGTTCTCTTCACCTCGAAGAAGTGCTTGAGCACTTCTTCGAGAGTCGTCCTTACAGGATGTAAACGAAGATGACAAACCTATTGCAATTTTTGAGATCCGCATCAATAAAGATCCGGGTGTCTATAGGCAGCTTATTGCTCAGTTTCCTTGAAGAAATAAAAAGGAAAACTACAGTTCAATCCAGGGCGCCAGCCCCTCCGGCTTATCCGGATCCGTACCGGTGACGAGCGATTTGTAGTAAGTAATCAGCTGTGGGATCAGAATAAACGGGATTCCGCGGGAAATATGACTGATTTTTGTCCCAAAGACAATGTTGATCACATTTTCGATCCCGCAAGGAAGATCCGAATACACGACCACTTTGCAGCCTTTCGCCAGCACATCCCGGATCAACTTCTGTTCATACTCGTTTTCCGGATCACTCATCGCCACAATAACCAGCGTCTCGGGCTTAAACATCACGATCGGACCATGGCGCGCATCCAGCACATGATAATAATTTGAATCCAACTGGCAGATCTCCTTGAACGTCAGCGCGCCTTCTTCACAGATCCCCGCCAGTTCGGCGTCTCCAAGAACGACCGCCCGATCCCAGTCCAACGCTGCGGCTTCTCTGAGCGCCGGTTCGCTCTTCTGCAAATAAGCATCGCCGGCAAAAATAACTTCCTTTAATTCTGTTTTCAAGCTTTGATCACCGCTCAGAATGGCAGCGAACAGCGCCCCGCACAGGTAAAGATTCGTAACCGTCCGCGTCTGGCAAACGCTTTCATCAAACGCCCAGGGCATATCAAGCGCCAGGTCTGACTTTCGCGTCAATTTGGAGTTTTCCACACAGGTGAAGGACAACAATTTGACGCTGTCGTCGGAACTTTTCAAAGCTTCCGCCGTATTGAGAATTTCACTGGTACTGCCCGAACGGGAAATCGCCACCAACAATGCACCTTTCAGCAGCTTTCGATATCGTTCAATATGCAAAACAAGATCTCCGCCCGCGATTGCAACCGCCGGCCGGGCAAGTTTCATCTGGGTCGTAACCGCCATGCTGGTTGCCAGTGAAAAACTGGAACCGCAGCCAATAAAGGCAATCATCGGAAAGTTTCCCGAATCCACAAATTTCTTCAACGCCGCTTCGCGTTCCTCAAACAGTGCGAACGTTTTTTTCAACGCATCATATTGCCCGGTGATTTCTTTATATGTCAGACTCATTTCTTGCCCTTTCAGTAAATTATGATTTGATCGTCAGTCATTGGGAGCCAATATCCGTTCGGCATTCTGATAGTAAATCTTTTTCAGCACATCGTCCGGCAGACACAACCCATAGACTTTCCACCGCCCCTGTCGATAGACTTCAACCGCGCTATAATCAAAATACTCGTCGTCACTCTCAAGTATACGGTAATAACAGCGGTATTCATCAACATTGACCGGCCTGTCCAGCCCAAATAGAATTCTATCAGCATTATTGATCATAAAGCGGCGGGCAGTGTATGGTTGGCGCCCCAGTTCGGCCACCCGTTCGGAAATATCGACATAATAATTCGGATGATCCCGCAGCGTTTTCTCAACCACAGCCAGATTCTCAGCATAGCAACCGACATGCGCCCCAATAAAAACAGTATCCGGATTCTGCTTCAATAATTCCAGGAAATCCGAATAGAGCGTGTCGAAAGGCAGGAATTCGGGAGCCGGGAAATGCCAATCCGGATGGGCATGCAATTCTTCCCAACGCTCATTCTGTGGGGTCAGCGGATCATAAAAAGCAACCGGATCAACAAAATGGATCGTGACCGGCAACTTCAATTCAGCAGCCGTTTGCCATAAAGGAGCCAGCCTGGGATCCGGCAATCGCACCCGTTCGCCTTTGTGATCATGAACAGAAGCGCCCAGATTTTTCCAGATTTTTAATCCCTGTGCACCACGCTGCGCCTGCTCGCGCAGTTTCTGCGCAGCCCATTCGCCAAAGCGGTCTTTTTGCTCCGGCCATTGCGAATAATCCGGTCCGGTATAAATTCGAAATCGCTCCGGCGCCTTTTCTTTCAACTGGCGAAGGTGCCGCTCAAAAACTTCTTCTCCTTCAAAGCCATCCAAATCGACAACGGAAGTCACGTTGGCTTCATCCATCGCTGTCAACAGCGCTTCAATCGGACGGTCCACCCAGGCGCCGCCAAAGGTGGCGCCCATATGATTATGCGCATCAATTACCGGATATCTCGGTTTCTTTATTTCGCTCTGGTGAGTCACCAATCTTGAAATCGGCTTGTAATCCCTGATATCCAAAATATCATTATTCATAGAAGATCTCTACACCTTTCGTTGCTTAATTTGTTATCTGCACATCTCCTCATCTGTCAGTCCGTAGTGCTATTTATTAACAAGTCGAAAATCGAGTCTTCTTGGAATAATGATGGTTGGTGTAATTTCCTTCAGAAAAGTTTCAGTGTACGCCACTCCGCGACGCTCCGCGACAATTTTTGCCTGAAATTCTACCCACAGATCCGTTATTTCAGTTTCGCCTTCCCGGATGGTGGAGAAATTTCTCTCAAACAGGGCTTCCAGAAAATCCTTCTTCCCAAGTTCAAATGCACTGCGGGCATAATTAAGTTGGACGCGTTCACCGGTTTTCAGTGCTTCCGGCAATGATTGATAAAACTGGTCCGCCTTTGTGTAGTTTTGGGCCTGTTTCAGCCATAACAGATATTCTTCAGCATAAGCCCGGTTGATCGTGGGTAATAGTTCGACGGCGGCATCCA
>CALCQT010000516.1 GCA_937894825.1 uncultured Anaerolineaceae bacterium | reverse complement strand
ACCAATATCTATCTGACCCGGGATCAGGCCCGCCAGATTATCGCGGAATTTCAAAAAGTTTTGGAGTCGGCGGAATAATTTTGCCGGACTGCAGAGCCGGCTTGCAGAGACAGAGAGCTTTACAGGGAGAAATCCAATGAATCTAAACGAGAACGAACAGGATCACAAATCACTTTTACAGGACATCGCCCGCCGGGCATTGCTGCAGCGCGGCCTGCTGCCGGATTTTCCGGACAGCGTTGAAGAAGAAACCGCCGAGATCCAGGAGGCCAAAACCCCAGGCACGGATCCAACTATTCGCGACCTGCGCGGACTGCTCTGGGCCTCGATCGACAATGACGATTCAATGGATCTGGATCAATTGACCGTGGCGGAGGAACTGGATAACAACAAAACCCGCATTCTGGTGGCGGTGGCTGACGTTGATTCGCTGGTCGCCACCGGATCCGCAATCGATACACATGCCGGACACAACACGACTTCGATCTATACCCCGGCTCAGATTTTCCCGATGTTACCGGAGAAACTATCCACCAATCTCACCTCTCTGAGACCGGCTGGCCATCGTGAGCGATATGGTCATCGGCTCAAACGGTCATATTCTTTCATCGGATGTGTACCGCGCCGTTGTCCGCAATCATGCCAAGCTGGCCTATAACAGTGTGGCGGCCTGGCTGGACGGAGAAGGGCCTGAACCTGTCGCCGTCACTGCCGTTCCCGGACTGGCTGAGAACATCCGGCTGCAACAGAGCGTTTCGGAGAGGTTGGATCAATTCCGGCAGGAACAGGGCGCGCTCAATTTTCAAACCATCGAGGCCAAAGCGGTTTTTGAGGAGAACCAGATCGTCGATCTCAGAGTCGAACAGCGCAACAGCGCCAAATTGATCATTGAAGTTTTCATGATTTCCGCCAACACCACCAATGCTAAATTCCTGGAGGGGCACAAGTTCCCGTCCATCCGGCGCGTTGTGCGCAAACCGAAACGCTGGGATCGCATCGTTGAAGTGGCGAAGGAATACAGCTTTGTGCTGCCGCCGTATCCGAATGCCAAAGCACTGAATGAATTTCTGCTGCTCGAAAAAGCGTCCGATCCGCTGCGTTTTCCGGATCTATCTCTGACAATTATTAAATTGCTTGGCTCCGGCGAATATGTCGCCGAGAAGCCGGGTCGTGAGGCGCCCGGGCACTTCGGCCTGGCAGTGAAAGACTACACGCACTCCACCGCACCCAACCGGCGCTATCCGGATCTGATCACGCAGCGCCTGCTGAAGGCGACACTCAACAATGAAAGAACGCCCTATTCATTTGAAGAACTGGAAGTGTTGGCCGCACATCTGACCAAACAGGAGGATATCGCCACGAAAGCGGAACGCCAGGTCAACAAGTCCGCAGCCGCGCTGCTGCTGAAATCAAAAATCGGACAGTATTTTGACGCGTTTGTGACCGGCGCCGCGGAGAAAGGTACCTGGGTGCGCCTGATCGATCTGCCGGTGGAAGGCAAGCTGGTGCGCGGCTTTGCCGGACTGGACGTCGGCGATCGGGTCACAGTCGAATTGATCTCGGTCAATGTAGAGTTGGGATATATCGACTTTGCCAAGCCGAAAAAAGTGAAACGGTAATATATCATGAAAAAAATCATTCTGTTTCTGTCATTTGCAGTTCTTGCAGTTTTCTATTCGCCGGTTCTTGCGGAAAGAAAAACCATCAGCCTGCCTGAGGAAATCGAATCTCTGATCGTCGATGCGAAAGTGGTACGATATGACAATTTTGAAGATCCACAGAAATCTGACTGGGAATTGGAATCATCTTCAAAAATTGAAAATGGCATATTAAGTCTGAAAGGTGTGCCGAACTGGGAAGGATATGTGAAAACGAAAAGAAAGGTAAACGCCAATCGTGGTTTTATTCTTTCTTATAAGTATTCCATGGGATCAGATTTCGCAATTTATCTGGATCATGGGAACTGGGGGACTGAAACTTATAAGCGGTTTGGCGTTTCTCCTGTTCAGTTACGCACAAACATCTACCAGGGGCAGCAAGGTTTAGGCTGGAAATATTTGCCGACCAACTTTTACGCGAAAGCGGATACCTGGTATACCATTTTGCTTGCTGTTGCCGATGGCGGCGAGTTCCTTGCGGTTATCTGGGAGAAAGATAACCCTGAAAACGCCGCCCGCTACCATGAAGCAATACCCGCCTGGGAGGAAATCAGCTGGAATATATTTTTATCCGCCAATACAGGAGAAATCGAAATCGATAACTTTCGACTGCTGTCTTTTTCAACGTTCAAATAAGTTGTCAGAACAAGCTACGATTGTTCTTCACTGTATCAGCTCGATCACTCGCCCCCAGTGGGCATCCACCGCATCCACCTGCAGCGTGCCGTCCTGCAGTGGAAAATACGCATCTCCATTCAGGCGATCGATCCCGCCGCTGAATCCATCCGGTACACGCACCTCCATTGGGCAGGCCACTTCCCCCGCGTTCAACAGCACGATCACCGTCTGCCGGTCCGTCCAGCGAGCGAAAGCGAACTGCTCATGCGCCACAGACAACTGCCGATAATCACCATCGAGCAACGCCGGCAACGCCTTCCGCAGATTCCACAACCGCGCAACGTCCGCGGGCAGATGCGGCTGCGGTGACTGCACCGTCAGCGCAGCCAGGTCCAGCTCCGGACGCAGCATGTCATCCCGCTCCGGCGTGCGCCGCGCCTCAAACCCCCACTCGCTGCCATAATAGATAGAAGGGACACCCGGCATCGTGAACAGCAGCAGATACAGCGGATAAAGCTGCGCGGAATTTTTCAGACTGCTCGCAACCCGGTCCACGTCATGGTTATCGGCAAAATTATAGAGCGGGATCCCCCGGTACATCCCCTCCGGGCCAAACTGACGATTCAACGACCAGGCGATTTCAAAATAATTCCGGTCCGCCAGGCTCGAATACAACCCTTTATAAGATTCATAATTGGTCACCGAATGCAGCATTTCGGGATTGGCCCAATTGCGGTAATCGCCATGGATCACCTCGCCCATCAGCCAAAAGTCCGGCTTGAGCGCATCCGTGAACGAACGCAGCGCGCGCATGAAATCCGGCTCCAGGCATTCCGCCACATCCAGCCGCAGTCCGTCAATGCCGAATTCCTCCACCCACATGCGAATAGCCTCAAACAGGTGTTCCCGCACCGCCGGGTTGTATTGATTCAGGCGCACCAGATCATAATGACCGCGCCAGGAATCATAGGTAAAGGGATCTCCATAGGGACTGCGCCCGTCAAAACGCAGCCCGCTGAACCAGTCGCGATAAGGCGAGGATTCCCCATGCTGCTGCACATCGCGAAAGGCCCAGAAATCCCGCCCGACATGGTTGAAGACACCGTCCACCACCAGCCGGATGCCATTGCTGTGCAGCGCGTCCGAAAGTGCTCTCAGCGCTGCGCGATCACCCAGCCGGCGATCCACCGTAAAATAATCGGCTGTGTCATAGCCATGCGCAGTCGATTCAAAAAGCGGCCCAAAATAGAGCGCATTGACACCCAGCTCCCGCATGTGCGGGATCCAGTCCGCCACTTTTGTCAAACGGTTCACCGCCTGGCCATTGAACGAATTTTGTTTCGGTGCGCCGCAAAACCCCAGCGGATAAATATGATAAAAAAATGCCTCTCGAATCCAATCAGGTTGTCTGTTCATTTTTATTTCCTTTTCTATAATTTCAGTTACTATACTTACCGTTCGGTATAATAGAATGATAAAAAAATTCCTCGTTGCTTCCTTATATTATTGAATATCGGGTAATAAAGTTACCCAATTCTCTTTCAAGAAAATTCTCCTTTTGACACCCGCACCAAAACCGCGCCAACATCCAGCGCCGAACCGAATCACGAGAAGATTCCGTGCATGAAATGATGGATCAACTGGCGGACCTGCTGCGCATCCAATTCCGAATAACCATTCAGGAAGATCATCACATAGGTATTGATCAACCCCAGAAAAGAAGCCGCGTAGGTCCGCTGGCGTCCCTTCATGTTGCCATGGTCCTCTGCCGCCCGCGTAAAAATCGCTTCCAACGCGCCTTGCTGGCGTGAAGT
>CALCQT010000515.1 GCA_937894825.1 uncultured Anaerolineaceae bacterium | reverse complement strand
GGTAATATTTCCGGTCATCAGTATCCGTTCCTTCCTTTCAGGAAATCGACATTTCTGTCCTGATCATCAAAAAAAAAGCGCACCGGGAATTTCAATCGGGTATTCGGGAATACGCTTCTAATTTCAAAATCCCTTCCAATATGGTAGTTTCGTTTTTATTTATTCCCTGATTTCAATTCAACAGGATTGTTGGATTGAAATCAACAAATAACATTATTTTGGTGGACAGGTTCGAAGGACTTTTCCTCCCGGAAAATCGGGATGGGCGGGAAACACCTGAGGTATCCCCGCCCATTGTTTCAAATCAAATTTTACTCAGGCCAACCGGCGTCAATTTCTTTAACAACCGTGTCGATGTCCGACCCGGTGACCAGATTGGTCATCCCGCTCCAGAACGTGCCCGAACCAACGGCAGCCGGCATCAGGTCGGAACCGTCAAAGCGGAAGGTAGTCGCTTCAGCCATAAAGCCGGCGATTTTCGCGTCGGTCACGCTGGAATACCAGGAGGGATCCGCGTCGCGGCCCGGGAACATGGCGCCACCCTGACCCAGCCAGAATTTCAGCGATTCGCCATGGGTGAAGTATTCCAACACCGCTTTCACCTCATCCCGGTCATGGCCTTTGAACATACTGTTTACATCACCGCCGCCCAGATAAGGCTTGCCGAATTCCGCATCGATCGGAGGCAGGTAGAAGACGTCATAATCAACGCCCGGTTCAAGTCCTTCCGGGAAATAAGTGGGAATAAAATTGGCGTGGCGGACCATCATACAGCCGTCAACGTCATAGAACAACGGTTTCGCAGATTCACCAAAGTTGCTGGTTGCAATCGCTTCCCGTCCGCCATACACAAAACCATCGGTAAACCAGATATCGCTCAGGATCTGGAGCGCGCGGCGCACTTCCGGCGAATCGAACCGTACTTCACCCGTGGTCCATTTGTCATAGGTTTCAGGGGAAACAGTGCGCAGCATGATATCTTCCAGCCAATCCGTCGCGAGCCAGCCGGTTGCGGAGCCGGATTCGATGCCGACGCACCACGGCGTTTCACCGTCGTCGACCATCTGCTGGGACAAAGCCATCAGTTCATCCCAGGTGGTCGGGATTTCATAACCGGCTTCCGCCCAGACGTCCGGGCGATAGTAAACCTGGGACTTACCGCTGCTGCGGGTCCAGACGCCGGCCCAGATCTCGTCGCCGTTTTCATCGGCGGCTTTCCCGAGATCGATCCAGGCATCCGAGTAATTCTCACGCAGCCAGTCTTCGGAGACGGCTTCACGGACATCAACCAGATAACCGCCGGCAGCCAAGTTCTGCATCAAACCCGGCTGCGGGAAAGAAGCGATATCCGGGGCATTGTCACCCTCGGCGCGCATCTGGATGGTTGAGGCAAATTCTTTGTTGCCGATGTATTGAATATCGATCCCGGTTTTTTCTTCAAATTCTTTTAACGATTCTTCAAAATAAACCTGTTCGGTGTCGACAATGGAACCATCGACCACAACAACAGTGCCTGCGAATTCGCCGTCATAGGCGCGCTCAAGATAAGTCTTATCCTGGGCTGAGACAGCAGCGACAGCACTTACCAACATGGCCACTGCTAACAACAGAGACGTCATTTTTTTCATTTTTCCTCCATAAATTACAATAAAATTCCGGAATTCCCGGAATTTACTCCACAATTTCAGGCAGTCTCCCGTTCAATGATCGTCAGCGGGAGCTGTACATGCTGCAGCGGGCGGGACGGATCCTTCATGCGATTTGTCAGCAAATCAGCCGCAATCCGCCCGCTCTGGTCCAGATTCTGCCGGATCGTCGTCAGTCCTACATAATCCGCAAAATCAATATCGTCGAAACCAATCACGGCCACATCCTCCGGCACCCGAACATTGGTCTCCTTTGCCGCGCGCAGGATCCCCAAAGCGTGCAGATCGGCCGTAGCAAAGATCGCGTCGGGATAATCTCCCGAGCGAAACACCTCCAGGAATTTATGATAGGTCGCATCGGTGTCACACAGAACGTCGTAGATATACCGTTCACTTAAATCAAATCCGTGACGATCCAGCTCTTCACGATAGCTCTCCAGGCGAGGCATAATCGGATACACGCTGTAATCAAAGCGGTTGGACAACTCGCAGGCGATCCCGAAGCGCTGCCGCCCTTTATTGATCAGATACTCCGCGGCCAGGCGTCCGCCCTCACGGTCATTGATCACCACACAATTGACCAGCGGCGAGGAATATTCAATCATGGCCATTTCAATCTGGTACATGTTGATTCTATGAATCTGTTCTTCTGTAAACGGGAGTGAGAGCGTTATGATTCCGTCCATCCGATTCAACTCAAGCATCTCGATGAACTGGTCCATGTGATTTTTAGACGCCACACTATAAACCTGAAGTTCATAATTCCTGCCGGCAAAAGTCGCTGCGATCCCGCGCAGCCGTTGCACAAAAGAATTGGCGGTGAAATGCGGCGCACAAACGCAGATTCTGCGGACGTCTTTCGCTGTCCTGAGCCTGGCTTCCAGCAATGGACGATAGCCTAGTTCCCGAATCGCATTTTCCACTGTTTCGCGGGTAACGCTGTTGACTTTGCCGGGGTTATTCAATACGCGTGAAACGGTTGCGGTACTGACCCCCGCTTTTTCGGAAACGTCATAGATCGTCGGTGTTTTTGCCATTTTTCGATGTTGAGCCTTTATGTAACTGTTTTCATTGTAACTTCTTACATTCAAGCTTATCGTAAAAAAGAGTCCAGGTCAATTTTCATTTGAGCCAAAACATCGGAAAGGGTACTTTTGTCATATAAGGATCATGACTTTTGCACATCAGGCTACCTTACCTTCTTTAATACCGTCTATTAAGACTATAATTTTTACAGATCATAGTCTTGTTTTTGTTACAAAACCGGAGGATATCTGGATGAAGACCAAAATCTTACGGAAATATCCGCTGCAGGTGTTCCTCTATGTCATCGCCATGCTCACGTCGCTTGCGGTGCCATATTTCTTCTCTCGGCTGATCGACCATGTGATCCTGTCCGGTGATTATTCCATCCTGCTGTCCTGGTTTTTCCCGGTGCTGGGTTTGGCCATCCTCTCCTCCTTCCTGTCCTTTTGTTTCATGGGAATCGCCACCCTGCGCGCAGGACTCCTGAACGGCCGTGCCCTCAGCATTCATGCGGTCCGGAAAATGTTGAGCATGGCGGTACCTGCTTACAGCAAAAATGAACAGGGGTATTATCAGAACATCGCCATGAACAGCGCCTTCACCTATGGGACGACCCATGCACAGGTATATCTCGAATTGGTTGGGGCGGCCATCTGTGTGGTGATCATTTTAGGCGTCATGTTCTATATTAATCCGTTTCTGGGGCTGCTCTTTACAGTCTATGCCCCACTGATCATATTTGACACCAACCCATATCCGGATTCCCGCATAAAAACTCGAGTCTGTGTTATCCTGTTGTAAAAATATCATCAAACGCCTCACCTTTTTTTCTGATAGGTTGACGGAAATCATCGTTTGATATTCTTAATACGCGTCTCAGCCAAAAAGAAGATAAAATTGAGCGCGTTTGTTCAGTACATTTTGAAAGGCAGAGCTATTGACACCACAGGAAATTGAAGCACAGCTTGAATCTTTCCTTTTGAAAGTTCAGAAACCCGGCCGTTATGTCGGCGGCGAATTTAATACCGTTACCAAAGACTTGAACAAAATCCAAACCAGAGTCGCCCTAGCATTCCCGGATATTTATGACCTGGGCGTCCCCAATCTGGGATTGGCCATCTTCTACGATCAACTCAACCGGGACGACGCCGTCTGGGCTGAACGTTGCTATCTGCCATGGGATGACATGGAAGCGGAGATGCGCGCCCGCGCCATCCCGCTTTATTCATTGGAAAGCAAAACGCCCATCGACCAGTTCGACATCCTGGCGATCACCATTCCGTACGAATCGCTCTACACCAACGTTTTAAACTTACTGGATCTGGCGCAGCTCCCCCTGTTTTCAAAAGATCGCGATGAAAGTCATCCGCTGGTCATCGCGGGCGGTCACGCCGCCTTCAACCCGGAACCGATGTCCGCATTTATTGACGTCTTCGTTATCGGAGAAGGGGAGGATGCGTTCCCGGAAATTGTGCAGGTCTATCAGCGCTGGAAGTCACAATCCGCGGACAAAGAAGCGTTGCTGCTGGAACTGGCGGAGTTGGATGGGATTTATATCCCCAAATTCTACCAACCTGAATACAATCCGGATGGCACCGTTGCCGGCGTTTTTCCGGCCGATGAAACCCATAAGACAAAAATCCGCAAACGAATCACGCCTGTTCTTCCGCCCCCGCCGGAACATTTCATCGTTCCTTTAATTGACGTCATTCAAAACCGGGTTGCGATCGAGATCATGCGCGGCTGCACCCGGGGCTGCCGCTTCTGTCATGCCGGATTTGTCACCCGTCCGGTTCGTGAACGCCCGCCGGAACAGGTTGTCGCGGCGATTGAAACCTCTTTGGACAACACCGGGTATGAGGAAATCGCCCTACTTTCGCTCTCCTCTTCTGACTATACGCAAATTCAACCATTGGTTTCAGAGCTGCGATCCATATATCAGCGCAGAAAGCTGAATATCTCGCTGCCGTCTTTGCGCATCGACACCGTTTCGGTGGACATACTGGAGCAGTTGCGCGGCAGCCGTTTCAGCGGGTTCACGCTGGCGCCGGAAGCTGCTTCGGAAAAGATCAAACGCACGATCAACAAATACATCACGGAGGACCAACTCCTCGAAACCGTTGAAGTTATTTACGGGCATGGCTGGCAAACGGTCAAACTGTATTTCATGATCGGCCTGCCAAATGAAACGATCGAGGATGTCGAGGCCATCGCGGACATCTGCCTGAAGGTCATTAAAATCGGCCGGCAACAGATCGGGAAACGCTCTCAGCTCAACGTTGGTGTTTCCACCTTTGTGCCCAAACCGCATACGCCATTCCAATGGGCTCAAGCAGACGAACCGGAGATCATTCAGCAAAAGCAGACCCTGCTTCGAAGGCGGCTTTTCACGCCCGGCATCAAAGTCAACTGGTCGGATGCAGACACCACCATGTTCGAATCCTGGTCTTCGCGCGGCGACCGCCGCCAGTCCGCGGTCATTCACCGTGCCTGGCAGTTGGGAGCAAAGTTCGATGCCTGGCAGGATCATTTCCGGAAAGAGGCTTGGCTGCAGGCTTTTAAGGAAAATAATCTGGATCCGAATTTCTATATGCACCGGGAACGTCAAAGAGACGAAGTCTTTCCCTGGGACCACATCGAGACCGGCGTTTCAAAACGGATCCTGCGCGCTGAATACGAACGAAGCTTGCGGGGCGATTTGCGCCATGACT
>CALCQT010000514.1 GCA_937894825.1 uncultured Anaerolineaceae bacterium | reverse complement strand
GATGCAGCTCAGTGCGCTGATATCGCGGCGCGTTCTTATGATACTTTAGCCGGTTTATCCGAGATCAGTCCGCAAATTGGTGAGCCGGAGATGCGCGAACTGGTGACAGAATTGGATCTGAAACCGGCGCAGGTATTCGGAGTTCTGCGCGTCGCGGTCACCGGACAACGGGTTAGCCCTCCCTTGTTTGAAAGTATGGAAATTATCGGGAAAGAAAAAGTGCTGGAGCGGATCAAGGCTGCTGAAACAATGCTGCGGGCCGCTGCGTAACCGACCATGTTTCGCATGAGTTGTGACAAGCAAGGTATCGTTTGTAGAGAAGTAAGGATCAAAGCGTAAGGAGCTTCTATGATAAGTTTTTCTTTTCAAATTCCGACGTTGATTCATTTCGGAGCAGGAAAATTGAACGAACTGGCGTCGATTCCGTTGCCGGGGAAAAAAGCAATCATCGTCACCGGCGGTACATCCATTAAAAAGTTGGGTTATCTGGATCGCGTCCGGAAAATTCTGGCTGAGCGCGGGGTTGAGCAGGTCGTTTTCGACGGCGTCGTCCAGAACCCCACTAAAACGAATGTCATTGGTATTGTGACGGTGATCCGCCAGCAAAAATGCGATTTTGTAATTGGATTGGGCGGCGGAAGCAGTATTGACGCGGCGAAAGCTGCCGCGATGATGGCAGTGAACCCCGGCGATTTGTGGGATTATGTTCAGGTCGGACAGGGCGGCAAACAGGCTTTCCCGGAGAGAGGCTTGCCGCTGGTAGCGATCCCCACCACAGCCGGTACCGGAACGGAAGGGAATCCGACTTCGGTGATCACGAACGAAGCGACCGGCGAGAAAGTCGGTCTGACCTGCAATTTCCCCGTCGTTTCTCTGGTTGATCCGGAACTGATGTTGAATATTCCTCCGCAATATACCGCATGGCAGGGTTTTGACGCGCTTTTCCATTGCATTGAAGCGTTTATTGCAAAACGAGCGGTTCCGATCAGTGATCCGCTGGCTTTGGAAGGCATCCGCCATATTTTTGCGAACCTGCCGGAGGCGGTGAACAACGGAGGGAACCTTGAAGCCAGGGCGAACATGGCCTGGGGATCCACATTGGGGGGCATGGTCATTTGCATGTCCTCCTGCACAACGGCACATAATATTGAGCACAGCCTGAGCGGCATTAAACCGGCCTTGGCACATGGGGCAGGTCTGATTCTGTTTTCCAGTGCGTTTCATCGTCATGGCGGTGAACGGATTCCGGAGCGATACGCCGTCATCGCGGATGCGCTGGGCGTTTCGGCTCCGGGACAGACCGTTGTTGAGAAGAAGGACGCCTTCCTGGCGGCTTTTGAAAAATTGAAGCAGGATGCAGGCGTGGCGGACCTTCGACTGTCGAACTATGGCTTTACCGAAGCTGATTTTGACGAGATCATTCACGGTTCGCATGTAATCGCCGGTGGCCCGTTTAATCGGGATGTGTACGAAATTACAGACGAAGATTTGCGGGACATGCTTCGGGCGTCTCTCTAAGTAATGAAAACCGCAATCATCACCGGAGCTTCCAAACGGCTGGGAAAGGCGATGGCCCTTCATCTGGCTGAACGGGGTTATTTCATCTGGATTCATTATCATTCTGATCTGCCGGCTGCGGATGCGCTTTGCCGGCAGATTCAGTCGCGAGGCGGTGAGGCGGCGGTTGTACAGGCAGACTTATCACAGGAAGTTGCCATGCGTCGCATGTTCGACCTTGTGTCGGAGCGTGGGAACGACTGCGAAGTGTTGATTAATAATGCTTCTGCCTTTACGCCCGGTACGATTACAGACACGTCTTTTGACGATTGGAATCGGATGCTGGATCTGAATTTGCGGGCGCCCTGGTTTTGTTCAACCCTGGCGGCGGCGCTGATGAAACGGAACGGGAAAGGCCTGATTGTGAATATGGTCGATTCCGGCGCAACAAAACTTTGGGATAACTATGCCGCTTATGGCGTTAGCAAACAGGCCTTGCTGCGGCTGACGCAGGTTTTGGCCAAGGCTTTGGGCCCGGAGATTCGGGTGAATTCGATCTCTCCCGGGCTGATTCTTCCGGCGGAAGATACTTCTCCCGCATTGTGGCAGCGGTTGATCCAAAAAACACCGCTGCAAAGAGAAGGATCACCGGCTGATATTCTACAGACTTTGGATTTTATTCTTGATGCGGCGTATCTGACCGGGGCCGATATTGTTGTGGATGGGGGATACAGGCTGGTTCCATGAATTTTCGTCCGAATCGAAAAATAATCCTGAAGCTGATAAAAATAATTCCTTTCTGGAAAATTCCGCTTAGCGCTGCGATGATCTTTTCCGCTGCCGGTGTGTTTCACTTTTGGGATCATCCGGCGGCATGGACCCATCTTCTGTATTCCTTTCTGATTACGGTGCTTGTTTTAATTTGTGCGTTTTGGCTTCAGCTTCGCATTGCGCTTTCAAAAACGATGATCCCGGCTGGAGAAACCTTCTCCATCATTAATTTCCCGCAGCGGGAAAAAATAGAACTGGACGAAAAAGAAACCATTCCCACGTTGAATTTTTTGCTGGTTATTTCAGCGATCCTTCTCACAATGCTCTTTCTTTCGATGATGCATTTTGCGGATAGCCTGACAGGATTTAACCTTTATTTTGGGATTGTTTTGATAACTGTTTTTTTGTTTGCGTATAGCGGCTCGCTGTCCTCAGTTTGTTGGGTTGAAGAAGTGCTCGACAGTTTCCTCACGGTTGCCGCTCCGGTTCTTCTGTTGCTCAATTTTCAACGGTATGCTCCGGCTGAGCTGACGCTTCAGGGATACGTAATCCCGATATTTTTCCTGTTTCTTTCATTTCGCTTTGTGTTGGCGATGATTCAAGTGGATCATCAGGCCGGATGGACCCCGGGTTTTTTTTCGATCGCAATCGACAAAAAATTCTACCGAATCCATCATCTGTTTATACTTTTGGCCTTTATTGCGGTGATCCTTTTTAATTTGTCCGGCGTTCCCTGGCGGCTTCAATGGCGGCAATTGCTGTTATTTCCCACCCTGGCGCTGCAAATCATTTGGGTGGAGCGGATTTTCAATGGTCTGAAACCTGAATGGAAATTTGCGGGTTGGCTTTCGTACGGGAACATTCTTTTGTGGGCTTATTTTCAGATCGTTACAATATGGTTTAGTTATTAGAATTAAAGTACAATAGAAAACGAATGGCAGGAATTCTGAATTAATGAATTTTCTGGGCATGGTACTTTCCAAAAAATGAATTACCGGGAGACACGAAGCATGAAACGATTTTTACAAATTACGATTTTGTCTGCATTCTTATTCGGGATTGGACTTTCGAGTTGCAATATGCCGGATAACGATGTTGATCCCGGGATTCTTTATACCATTGCCGCTGAAACCATTGAAGCCGAAAATAATCGTCTCGCTTCATTAACCCCACCGACCCCGACGGCGACGATCACTCCGACCGCGACCATCACCCCGACGGCCACGATGACGCCTACGGCTACGATTGTTCCGTCTCCCACCTGGGTGAATCATGCCGCGGGGGAGACAGAGGTGCTGGTGCTTTTCTATAATGATATCGCGGAGAGTTATGATGATGATCCCTATTATCAATGGGAGAGCGAAGCGAATGTTCGTAAGGCGGAATTTGAACAGCAGGTTCGGATGCTTTATGAACTGGGCTATACCAGTATCGGCCTGTCGGATCTGGTCAAAGTGCTTTATGAAGGCGGCGAACTCCCTCCACGTCCGGTGATGTTCACTTTCGATTCTTCTCAACTGGGACAATATCGTAATGCTTATCCGATTTTGAAAAAATATGGGATGAAGGGCAACCTGATGCTGGTGGCTGCACAGATCGACACGAAAAACTGTCTTACTTCTGAACAGGTTAAAGAGATGATGGCGGATGGCTGGGAGTTGGGCAGCAGTGGCTATTGGGGTGTGGACATGATTAATGATCCCTCAAAGATCGGCGAGGAAGTTGGCATGTCAAAAAATCTGCTTGAAGAAAAGTTTGGCGTGGACATCCAGGTATTTGCATATCCGGGCGGTATTACGGATGCCGAGGGCAAGATGGCCAGCCGTGTCAGCGCAAATCTTTATAAAGCCGCATTTGGAAAACAACGTACGATCAAACAGTCCATGAATAATATTTTCTATCTGGGACGTTATGAGATCATGCGTGGTTTGACCTATGGTGATTTTCTCACTTATCTGCCCTGGCAGGAAGGAGAAATTTCTCAGGAAACAATGAATTGGACAATCGCGACACCGGTTCCTGATGCTCCGGTAGTGGGTGAAACGCCAACAACGGATGAAGGAGCGGAAGGTGCGGAAGCGTCTCCTCAAACTTCTCCGTAGGCGCAGTAAATGTTATTGGGTTTTGGTATAACCAGCAAAAAAGGTTCTTCACGAAATGGAAGAACCTTTTTGTTTTCTTTCTGGGAGGGACGTTTGCCGGGGAATTATGCCTTGTTGGCCGTAACGAGATCTTCCAGATTATATTCTTTTAATGCGTTTACAATTTTTTCTCCGACGTCCGTCCAGACCTCAACCGCGATTTCATTTTCTTTGATCGATCCATCACTTTCAGATGTCGGGACTGAAAACTGGCCTTCGAGCGCTGCAAAAATGTCGTAAAGTGTAATGTTTTTTTCTTTGGACCCCAATTTCAAGCCGCCTTTGGGACCCGGGGTGGCTTTAATGAGGCCATTCTGCTGCAGCGTGTGTGCTATTTGATGTAAAAACGGCAACGGGATCGCAAGCTGTTCGGAAATCGCAGCTGTCGATTTCGAACTATTCTTTTCATCGGATGCCAACGCGATCATCAGCTGTAATCCGTAATTTAATCTTCGACTAACCTTTAACATTGATTCGCCCCATTTGTCTTTTCTTCTGAAATGCTGATTGTCTAAACTATGACGAGTTAGAGACAGCATACATATCGTCCATTATACAGCAACTTATATAATAATTGTGAAAGAAGTATAAATATATGATAATTACTAGTGTAATTTAACCAGGGTTTTTGCTTCTTTCCATAAGTCTTCCAGCTGATAGAACTCTCTCCGCTCCGGTGAAAAAAGATGAACTACGATATCGCCCAGATCCAGCAAAATCCAGCCGCCTTCTCCGACACCCTGCTTCTTACCGTGAAGCCGGTATTCTTCACGTATTTTGTCTAATACAACATCTGCTAAGCTTTGCAGCATGCGGCTGCTTGAACCTGAGCAAATAACGAAATAATCTGTAAAAGAAACCTGATTCCTGACGTCCATCAGGACGATATCCTCAGCTTTATGATCTTCCAGAACATCAACAATTTTTCGTGCGATTGAAATTGTATCCAGAATTCTCTCCTGTTTCTATATA
>CALCQT010000513.1 GCA_937894825.1 uncultured Anaerolineaceae bacterium | reverse complement strand
CCGGCCGCGCCGCAGTAGGATGGGCAAGTCCCGTCAATCGGATCGGCAGGAAAGTCCGTCGCTTGCAGCATGCGCTGAAACCGGGCGACGTGTTCCTGAATCGGCTGACGAAAAGTCGGCATCCGGTCCCATTCCGGAGCTGCCATAAAACTCCCCAACCGCAGCCCGCTCTTTTTCCCGCTCAGCACCGCCCAATAAAACCCTTCTTCCACCGGTTCCATCGCCAGCACGTCCGCGGCAGCCAACGCGTAAAGGAAAATCTGTACCCGGCGCCCTTTCCAAAAATCATCGTTCGCAAGGTTGCCGCCGCCGCTTTTATAGTCAATCAGCCGGAAGCGTCCTGCCGCATTCCGGTCAATCCGGTCAATCACCCCGCGAAATTGCATACGCCCCTGCTCCGTTTCAACCGTAAGCGGCGGGACGTCGCCGGTGCCGAAACGCTGCTCCAGCGCCTGCACCTGCCAACCGGCGCTTTCCTCGGCCAGCCCCAGCAATGTCTTGCGCAGCTGGCGGCGCAACTGCTGTTGTTCAAACGGCCAAAGGACGGAAGGACGGAAACGGTATACGCGCGGCGCGTCCGCGAACACCCGGTCGCAAATTTCATTCATGCGGGCCGCAAGCGCTTCGCCGTCCGCCGCGTCGACCCCGTCCGAAAATGTCAGCTGCAGAATGCGGTGCAACAAATTGCCTCGCTGCAGCGCGTCCAGGCCAAATTGCGGTTCGGGATCAGGCTGCAGCTTCAGCACGTCCGATAGAAAATAACGCAACGGGCAATAAAGCCCGGTCTCAAGCTGTGTCGCGCTGAATATTTTTTCCTGTGGATCCTGTCCGGGAAAAAGGACCGCAGGCGGATGAAATTCATCTGCCGCCGCGATTGTTGTTACGAATGCCGGCTGCTCCGTCCAAAGCGCCTGCCAGAATCGCCGCTCCCCGGGCGACGCCGCTTCAGACAGCGGACGCGGTGAAGCGGAGCGGATATGTTCCACAGCGATCCGCGGAACCTGCCGCCGGATTTCAGACCAGTATTGCGATTCCTCCCAGGATTCCCCCTCGTCAGTCAGCGCGGGACGGCTGATCAGCAGATAACGATCCGCCCGGGCAACGGCCTGAACAAAAAGCCCGTTCTGCCGGTCTGACTCAAGCGCAGGCAGTCCCAGTCGTTCGCGGAAAGCGGAATCCGGCAGCGGCGCTTCCCGAACGGACCCCGGAAACAAACCTTCGGAGAAACCGCACAGCGCCACCGCAGCAAAACGAATGCCGCGCGCCCAGGAAAGGTCCCCGACAAAGACCGAATTCTGCCCATCCGGGGGCAAATCCGGCGCCTCTGTCGCGGAGAAAATTTCGTTCAAATTCGACAGAAAAGCCGTATAAACAAGCTTCCCGCGTGGAACCAGCTTGTCATGCGTCCGCAGCTGCCGGAAACAGGTCTCCAGCGCAGCGTAAAGTTCATCGCCTTCCGATTCCAGCCGATCGCGAAACCCGGTGCCACCCAGCAGCGGCTCCAGCCAGTCCAGCCAGTCCGATTCGGTGCGTTGAACGGCAGGCGGCCGGATCAGGGCAAAGACGTGTTCCAATCCATCCCGCAAAACAGTCAGCGCAGCCGGATCTGACAACGCGTCCGCGTCCCCGACCGGATTCCCATCTTCATCGAGAACGGTCGCACCGGCCGCGGAGAGCAGAAGCCGCCAGCTTTCCGCCCATTGCTCCGGTCCGCCGGTGATGCGCATCTGCTTACGAATGCGGTCCAACAGGCGGACCTGGTCCGGGTCCAGGCCAAAATCGAAAAATGGCGAGCGTAAACAAATAATCAGTTCACGCGCGGGAAAATTCTGCGGAGAAAGACGCAGCAGGCGGGTCAATGCCTGCACGGCAGGCAAGCGGCTCAACATGTCCCGCCGGCCGAAACGCAGCGGCACAGCCATCTCTTTGCCAAACCGCCGGAACAGCGGCACATATTCTTCCAGCTGAGGGGCAAAAACAGCACAGGAAGCGGGTGCAACGCCCTTGCGCAGCACCCAAAGTTTGATCCTGCGCAACACCTCGCGAACTTCATCTTCGCGGGAGCCGGCTTCCAGCAGCGACAAACCGGCCTGTGAAACCGAAGCAGGATTTTTCGTACTGCCCGCTGTCAAAACATCGGTCAGATGCGCCAGATCCGGCGGAAGAAAAACGGCTTTCTCAAGCCGAGCAATATGGACATTATCCCCGGCGATTTCGGTTAATTCCCGCAGCGAGCGCTCAAAATATCGGGAGCCATAACCATCCGCGCCTGTGGGAAGCGTGATCAGAACTGTTTCGGCAATCAACGCCAGTGCTCGGATCAGGTCCAACTGGTCCTTTTCAAAACTGTCAAACCCATCCAGAATCAGCAACGAAATCCGGTTTTGTCTGCCCGGCGCTGCCGCCGGCGCCGTGTTTCGCCGGATGGTTTCAGCCGCCGCGGATAACAAGCCGGCCGGGCTGACCCAGGCGGAAGCATTCAGCATCTCCTGAAAAACTCGGTAGATACGGGCAATCTCAGTCTGAGTGGTGGTCTCCACTGTTGCAGTGACGGAATTGGGAGAAAGCCCATTTTTCTCGAATTGTGCACAGACGTCCAGCATCAGCCGGGCAAAGCCTGCGGTCTGCCAAACCTGAGCGTAATGGATAAAAGGCTCCCGCTCCGCGACATCCCTCAATGCGTTTTGAATGAGCCGCAGCGCCAATTGACTGCCGATCAGCTTTTTCTCTCCGCCGCCCTGCTCCAAAACCTGATTCGCATAGCGGTGAAAGACACTGACTTCAACTCGAGTGGCAATGGAACGGGCAGTCAGCCGGCGCCGGAACCCAGCCGCCTGCAGACGATCCGGAACGATCACCTGAACCGGCAGGAGTGAACCAGCCTGCCCGACCGCCGCAATGCGGCTCAAGCAGGTTTCGGTTTTGCCGGATGCCGGCGGTCCAAGCAGAATTTCAATCGCCATGCTCTCAATTATCGCTCAGGATCAGGAATTCAGGGAGAAGAAAAAATCCGCAATATGAGATTCTCCAAACAGACAATTATTACCGCGTTTACTATATAATTCTGCCGAAAGAAACGAATTGACTTCGGGTAGAATTATGATTGGGAGGGTGCAAATGACAACAGAAAACACACGCGAAATGCTCGCTTCGCTCGCAACCGAACTGACAATCCTGAAAGATCAGGAAAACCGCTTTCAATTTTCACATTTCACCGCACAGGACATCTGGGAACTGGGGACACAGATGGCACAAACAGCGATTGCGAGAGAACTGCCGATCGCGATCAGTATCCGGCTGTTTTCCGGTGTCACAGCATTTCAGTTCTGTTGTGAAGGCACGAACCTGAACAATGAAATCTGGATGAAGCGCAAGGAACGCACCGTCCGCGAAATGGAGATGAGCAGTCTGCGCATGTACACCGAGTTCGAACTGGCTGGCGTCACCATGGAAGAAAAGCTGATGGACCGCTACGAATATGCCTGCTGCGGAGGCGGATTCCCGGCTGACCAACGCAGGTGTGATCGGCGTGATCATTGTCTCCGGCCTGCCGCACAAAGACGATCATCAATTCATCATTGAAGCGCTGGAAGCATATTTTTCCGAATAATTTCTATACATCGACGAACTGCCATTAAATAATAATTAAGGCCCCAAAAGCCAATTAAAATTTCTATATATCGGCACACAATGTCTATATGCGGGAACGCAATGCGTTCCTGCTATTTTTAACACCCCTGCCAGGCATTCAATACCCGCAAGGTAAGGTGGTGGATTTTGATTTGCGTCCTGTTCTTAAAACAGGGCCGCGGCTTTGTCATCCTCATCAAAAAATTTCGTATAAGGGAATTCGCTTTGAACACATCCGATCTGCAAGCCAGGCGATTGTACATTCTCGTCAATACCATCCGACACCGATGAAAGTGTTTTTTCAGCGTTTGGATTGTCCCCATCGGCGGCTTTTTTC
>CALCQT010000512.1 GCA_937894825.1 uncultured Anaerolineaceae bacterium | reverse complement strand
ACATCCGGGGGGCTAACCTCGCCGCATCGTCGAAGTGTGTTTAAGCCTGGATTTAATATACATTGATCATGGTTTAAGTTCATAGACAGAAAAACTTCTTTAATGAACAATAAACCGTGTTTTTTTCCGGTTGTTTCGCGCTTTTGTCCAAACCGGCGAGGGCTGTTTTATGTATACTGTGTTTACAGCATCGGAGTTGACAACGCTCCGGTTCACAGTAGAAAAGAAGGGGATTCATCCCATGAATTCGCGCTTGCCTGCCGTCCTGCTGATTGAAGATGATTTTGCCGCCGCGGAGGCTCGGGAGAGAATTTAAAATATAAAAAGAACTACCTTTGGTTCGCTTTATTTAAGAGGAGTCTGCAGGACTCTTATTTCTGATTTGGAGATGAAATGAAATGGAAAAGCCAAAATCCGTAAGTATAGCTCATCCATCAAGCGCTGCCCCTCGCCGACTGTTTTCGTTGAAGACAAAAGAGATGCTGATTGCCGGGATCTTCATCCTTCCAAGCCTGATCGGCTTGCTGACATTTGTAGTCTTTCCGACTTTACGGGCATTCTACCTGAGCCTGACAAATTCGAATCTGATTAATCGAGCTGATTTTGTTGGCCTGGAGAACTACACCCGCCTGATCCATGACAAGCAGTTTTGGGCTTCTCTGAAAATTACCGCCGAATATGTTTTGCTCAACATTCCGCTGCAGACCATCCTGGCATTGGCGCTGGCAATGGTCATGTGGCGGCTGACCAAATCGACCGTGGTGCGAGCCATTGTCTTCCTGCCCTATTTGGTTCCGATGATGATGGTGATGCTTGTTTGGCTGACTGTTCTCCATTATGATTTCGGGCCTGTTAACGGTCTGATCAATCGATTTTTCGGTCCGAATGCGCGGTTTAATTTTTTCAGTCAGACTTCGATCATTCCCTCCATCGCGCTGGTCAATACCTGGCGTCATGTGGGATATGTGTCTTTGCTTTTATTCGCCGGGCTGCAAACCATTCCCGCTGAAGTCTATGAAGCCGCCGCGATTGACGGCGCCAACGGCTGGAATGTTTTTACCAGGATCACGCTGCCGCTGCTGCGTCCGGTCATTGCCTTTGTCGTCGTCACCTCACTGGTAGGGGCCTTTCAGGTCTATGACAGAGTTGCGGTTGCGGCCGTACCTTCCGGCGGGCCGGGGGATTCGACGCGTGTCATTTTCTGGTATATCGTCAACCTGGCCTTCACCCGCTTCCAGATGGGGTACGCGAGCGCGGTGGCCGTGGCGCTTTTCTTGATTTGCGCTGTAATCACCTGGTTCAACATGAAATCTTTTCGGGCAAACGAATCCGACCTGGGATAGCGAGAAATCATGGCAAATTTTACCAAATCGAAGAAAAAAGCATCGTTCTGGAAGATCGCCGGCTGGATCTTTATTATTCTGTGGATTTTGTTGACGCTGATTCCGCTTTGGTGGGTGGTGCGGATGGCTTTTTCGACGCAGCGCGATATCATGGCCAATCCGACCAGCATCCTGCCGGTGAACCCTACGCTGGACGCTTTTAAGCGTGTGTTTGGGCTGATCCCGGTCGAGCAGGCTATTGCGCAGGGTGGTTTTACCCGCAAACTGGATTTTATGCTGTATCTCAGGAACACCATCCTGATGACCGTTTTTTCCATCGGCGGCGGACTGTTTTTCAATTCGCTGGCGGCCTATGCCTTTGCCCGGCTGCGCTTCCCGTGGAAGAACAAGATTTTTGCGATTTATATCGGCGCGTTGATTATGCCCACGGTGCTTAACCTGATTCCTAATTTTATTTTGATCAAAGACCTTAAGCTTTACGGGACGTTGGGCGGTATTATCGCTCCCTCATTTTTTGGCAGTGCTTTCGGGGTTTTCTTTTTGCGGCAGTTCTTTTTGGGGATTAACGCTGAACTTGAAGACGCCGCCAAACTGGATGGGGCCGGAACGCTGACCATTTTCTTTCGGGTTGTGATGCCGATGAGTTTGCCGCCGATTCTCACCGTGTCGATCCTTTCATTTATCGATACCTGGA
>CALCQT010000511.1 GCA_937894825.1 uncultured Anaerolineaceae bacterium | reverse complement strand
ATTTGATTCAATTTTCGGTCTGGGGCCCGGAGCGGCAATTCGAAAAATAAAAATGGAATACAATTGAGCCTGTGGAGGGGACTTGAGCGAAGCGCAGAAAGAGAATACCGTTTTCAAAAATATGGTTCTGTATGGGATCGGAGGCGCGCTTTCGCAGGCTGCCGGGCTGATCACACTGCCGCTCATGACCCGTGTCCTGACCTCGCAGGAATATGGCTCCATTGAGGTCATCACCGCTACGACCGGTTATTTCTCGCTGTTGATCGGCCTGAATACCATGAGTGGTCTATACCGCTTCTTTTATGACATGAACACCAAAGAGTCCGACCGCAAAAGCCTGGTGTCAACCACGATGCTTTTTGTCGCGCTGACCGGCCTGGCGGTTGCGCTGCTCTCCATCTTTCTCAGCCCGATTTTTGCCCAAAACCTGTTTGGCGAAGCTTCCTATACCGCGGTCATCCGGCTGGCATTCAGCGCGCTGATCCCAGTGGCTGTTTATACCTATGCGCTGGGTCTGCTGCGGATTCAGAATAAAGCACTGCCTTATATCATTATCGCGCTGATTGTCTCTGTAATCTATATGGGCTGTGTGGTTCTGTTTATCGCTGTTTTCAAAGTGGGTATTCCCGGCTATTACTGTTCCCAGATTATTTCCAATACGATCGGCGCCGGACTGGCGCTGTTTTTCTCGCGGCAGTACCTGTCCCTCAAATTCTCAACCTATTGGCTGAAAAGATTGGCCAAATACAGCTTTCCGCTGATTCCCGGCACACTGTTCGGTTGGAGCCTTTCCGCGAACAACCGGATTTTCCTCAACGCGGCGGCGAGTGAAGTCGAGGTGGCCTATTATGGCCTGGCGAACAAAGCCACGATTGTGATCACGCTGGCGACGCAGGCCTTTTGCAACGCCTGGGAGCCGACTATGTATTCGTTGCTGCAGCGGGTGGAGAAGATCCGCCGGACGCTGCCGATGATGCTTTCGCTTTATACTTTCGGCGCTTTGGGTATTTGTACGCTGGTGATGACCATTGCGCGGGAAATCTTTCTCTTTCTGGCGCCGCCGGAATATCTGGCCGGGATCGGACTGCTGGGGATCATGCAGTTCCGCTGGCTTTTTACCATGGGTGTCTACGTGATCGATCCGGGCACGGCCAAAAGCGGCAAAACCTGGTGGGTGTCGTTGATGTTAGGGCTGGCCGTGGCTGTCAACACGCTTGCGAATCTGTTGTTAACGCCGCGCCTGGGGCTGTATGGGGCGGTAATTTCGGAATTGTTGGGCTATGTCACGGCGATGGTCGGGCGCTGGTTGATCTCCAACCGTCTTTTCCAGATCGCCTGGAATTATCGTTATTTCTTGCTGGTGACTGCAGCCTATGGACTGACGGCCTGGTTCCAGACCCGTGTTATTCTGAGCGATCTGACCTGGGGTTGGAGCTTTTTGGCCCGTCTGCTGCCTGCCGCCGGATTCTTTGTTTTTTCCTGGCTGCTGCTGGACCGCGAATCAAAGACCTTTGTTACGACTGCACTGAAGCCAGTCTGGGACCGGCTGCGAAGGAGAAAACCGGTTTAATAGAACCTCTGTAGGGGCGATCCTTGTGATCGCTCAGGGATGCCGAAGACGGACAATCGCGTCAATTACAACAATCGCCATTTAATTTGCTCCTTTTGCGAAAAGACTGGCAGCCAATGCTCATATTCTGTGTCTTGAAGGGCTGCCCGCAAATACACCTCGGTGTCAGAGCAGGTTGCCGTTCAAAATCTCTTCATAAAATGCCAGATGTTTTTTCGCGATGGCGTTCCAGCCGAGATGGTCGTTCGCGTAGTTGAAACCGTTATCTCCTAACTGTTGGCGCAGCGCCGGATCTTCGATCAGCGCGAGAATGGCGCGGCTCAGCGCCGCCGCGTCGTTCGGCGGGATCAGCAGCCCGGTTTGATGGTCCTGAACCATGTCGGGGATGCCGCCCACCGCGGTGGCCACGACCGCTTTCCGAAAGGCAAAGGCGGTCGGAATGACGCCGGATTGGCTGGCGGAAAGGTAGGGCAGCGCCACGATCGAAGCCGGCTGCATAAAAGCAGCCACTTCGGCATCCGTCACAAAACGGTTGGTGATCAGAATGCGGTTGTCCTTCAAATATTTCCGATAAGGCTCAATATCGCCGCCCCCGGCGATGTGCAAACGCCAGTCAGGATGCTTCTCCAGAACTGCCGGAATGGCCTGCAGCAGGATTTCCAGCCCTTTATAGGCCTCAATGCGGCCGAAAAACAGGATTTCCCGCTCCGGAAGAGCCGGAGCTTCACTGTATTGGGTGAAAAAGTCATAGACCCCATGGGGAACGACCAAAATCCGCCGCGAGGCGATCCCTTTCGAGACCAGGATCTCCTTCCCCTGACGGGTCAGCACGACGAAAAAGCGGGGGATTTTTCGGAAGAGCGCTTCGGTGGCGCGGAAATATTTGGGCGTGCCTTCATGATGGACGACGTCATGAATGGTGTATACCAGCGGTTTCCGCAGGATGAAACGGATGAAAAATCCCAGCAGGGGGTTCCATTCCTGGGCGCTGGTGATGTGAATGATGTCGGGTTTGAACTGATGAACGGTGCGGACGATCCGGATCCAGGTCAGCGGATTGATCAGCTGCAGAAAAGTGCCTTTCTTCCCATCGCCGGTATCAAGCGGAAAGTTACGAACGGATGTACCCTCCGGTAACGCTTCGCTGTGATCCGCGGTTTTGGCAGTGATCATGCCAACGCTGCAGAGCCCGCTCAGGCTTTTTGCCAGGCAGTCATGGAAATGAAGCAATCCGCCGCGGCGTGTGAGGCAGATCAGCAGAATTTTGCGATTTTGTTCCATGGGCGCCTCTCTAAGAGATCGTTTTTAATATTGTACCCGATCAAACGATCTGTTTCGTTCCCATTTCACTCCGGAACCGCACAATTTTACTTCAGAAACCGGCAGTCCAGCAGCGTATCCATCTCGTTTATTGCAGCGGTCTTCTCATTGGAATCGGCGGTTTCGCGCTCAATCCGGTTCCAGAGCGC
>CALCQT010000510.1 GCA_937894825.1 uncultured Anaerolineaceae bacterium | reverse complement strand
TAGATCTGTATGAGGAAGCTGCTGCGCAGGGTTATTCGATGAAGAAACCAGTGGAGATGACGCCGTTTATCCGGGCTGCCGCGGCAACAGGCGATTGGGATCTGGCGGCGGAATTAACGATTGTCGGCGGCAGCCTTGAGCCGCACATCACCTGGGAGTATTTCAGTAATTTGTGGGAGTTGCTCTACCGTGATACGGATGATTCACCGGAACGGGCTGAAGCTTTTGAAAGCATTCAGGATGTGATCCGTCTGCCGGGAGGAGGATAGCATTCCGATCGGATGGCAAGTGTCAGGATGACAAACCGAAGCAAACTTTCGGTGTATATTTGTTACTTTTGACACATTAATCAGGTTTCGAATGACTGGATTTGCCGATTTTGTTTGCAAAAACCGGTCAATTGTGGTATATTCTAATCGATTTTCTATTGGATAATAAGAATAATATTCCAATAAGAAGGAAGGAGTACGTTATAAGCACACAAGATTTTCGTGTGAACGAAACAATCAGGATCCCTGAGGTCCGCGTCATTGATCACAAGGGGGATAATCTGGGGGTCATCTCGACCCAGGAGGCGCTGCGAATTGCACGCGAGGCTGAACTGGATTTAGTTGAGGTTTCACCCAATGCAAACCCGCCGGTTTGCAGAGTGATGGACTTCGGAAAGTTTCTTTACGAACGAACGAAGAAAGAAAAAGAAGCTCGCAAAGCCCAAACAAAAATCGAAATTAAAGAGATCCGTCTGCGTCCAAAAACAAATGAACATCATCGTTCGTTTAAGACACGCGATGCGCGTCGCTGGCTGGAAGACGGGATGAAGGTCCGGGTCACGGTGCGTTTCCGTGGACGAGAGATCACTTATCCTGAACTGGCCTTGGAAGACTTAAAGGAAATTGCGGAAGAGTTGAGCGATATTTCGGTGATTGAGCAGATTCCAAGTGTGGAAGGCCGTACGATGAGTATGCTGCTTTCACCGAACGTAAAAAAGATCGTGAAAAAGAAACCCGCGGCTGTGCCTGAAGCTGTGGCTGCAGGAAATGTCCCGGCTGGTGTAGTTGCTGATGATTTGGATTCTGAAGAAGATGAAGACGACGGTGACTTCGAAGAATAATTGAATATTTCGCATAGGTTTGGGTTGCGGCAGGCGATCCAACATTTATTTGCGAATTTGTAGCTTAACCGCAGAATGAAAAATCTGTGATCCTGTTTTTTGTGCGAAAGCAAGAATTGCAGGATTACAGATTTATTTTTTTGAAAGCGCAAGAATAAATATTGATGCAGCAACCGAATCACAAGTTATAAAAACCGTGTATAATTATCCAGCTAATCAGATGGCCGTTAAAAAAAGCCATCGAATTTTGTTGTAAGGAGTTTGTTGTGCCACGCAAGCCAAAAGCAGGAAAATATAAACTTAAGACCCACAAGGCCACGTCGAAACGTTTTCGGCTGACCGGGTCCGGCGTTCTGGTCCGGACGAAGGGCGGTAAGAGTCATTTCCGCCGCCGTACATCGGATCGTACCAAAGCGCTGTTATCTGAGATGGTCGTCGTCGAAGGTAAGAGAATTATCAAGCGCGTAAAGCATCTCGCTCCGTATATGGAGAAATAATTTATTCGGTTTAGTGCGGCTGCCGGATGTTTCCAACAAACCGTGATTGCGGTTGACGTCCGGGGGTGCGCAAAGGAGTATTTTTATGGCACGTGTTAAGGGCGGTCCTCACGGACATCGCCGTCATAAGAAGTTATTAAAACAGGCGGAGGGCTATAAAGCCACTCGCCGGAAGCTTTTCCGTCGTGCGCATGAGACGATGCTGAAGGGATTGTGGTACGCCTTTCGTGACCGCCGCGTACGCAAGCGTGAGTTGCGCAAACTTTGGATTACAAGAATTAACGCGGCTGCCCGTTTGAACGGGATTTCATACAGCCGCTTAATCGCAGGTTTGAAAAATCAGCAAATCAGCCTGAACCGTAAGATGCTGGCTGACGTGGCCGTGCGGGACCCGAAGGCATTTGCAAAAATTGCTGAGTTGGCAAAATCTGTATAAGGGAAAATTGACAATTTCTTCCGCTCTGATTTGTTATCAGGACAAGCGAAAAGCGAAACTGCCGGATAATTACTCCGGCAGTTTCGCTTTTCCGGAAAGATGATTACCGGTTTGTCATATTCAGCCTGGCTGAGCCTTTATACTGTATACGTAGAAAGGGAGACGATCTATGGTTTATTTCCTGTCGATACTGACATCCATATTTATCGCGGTCATGATTGCGATCAACGGCAATCTGACGGCGGTTTATGGCGTACCTGCCGCAACGGCGATCATTCACCTGGTCGGGCTACTATTGATCACAGGGACTTCTGTTTTTCGCAAGGAGCGGCTGTTTTCAGTCCGTGGTCTGCCGATAACCTTGTTTTCCGGCGGAGCGATTGGTGTCGCTACGACTTTATTTAACAACATGGCTTATGGAATGATCAGTGTATCAGCGATCATCGCGCTCAGTTTGCTGGGCCAGGCAGTCACCTCATTGTTGATCGATCAATATGGTTGGTTTGGGATGCCGGCAAGAAAATTCACGACCGGGAAGCTGATCGGGCTGTTGTTTACCATCTTCGGCATTGTTTGTTTGCTGTTGGATTCCAGCTTTCTCTTTTTACCGGTACTGGTATCGTTTCTGTCCGGGATTTCCATTGTTGTCTCCCGTACGATCAACGCCGCGCTCGGCGAAAAAACCAGCGTGATGGTCAGCGCCTGGTATAACTTTGCCGTTGGTATGGTGGTCGCACTCGTAATCCTGTTCCTCTCCGGAGGGCGTTCAGCGTTTCCTGCGGCTGTGGACACGCGTTGGTGGATTTATCTGGGGGGCACGCTGGGGGTGGCGGTTGTTTTTCTTTCCAATGTCACTACCCCGCGTATGCCGGCCTTTCATTTGACGCTCATCCTGTTCGCGGGACAGGTTTTCACCGGAATCGCGCTGGACGCAGCGATGGCACAGGGATTTTCGATGCAAAGCTTGCTGGGTGGGTTGCTGGTCACAATCGGGTTGTCATTGAATGTGTGGCTGGATTACCGTTCAGGAAATTTATCCGAGTTATAAGCTGTTCCTGGAAGGCTCAGATTCCGGGGCCGAGTACTGATTCTGCCCCATCGGAATCCATTGGTTCGTCGTCCATGAAATCAAACGCGTCCTGCGCATAGGCCGTATCCGGATTCCAGTCCGGTTCATCGGCTGAGGCTGCTTGCGGCTGGATTCCGCGGCGGCAAAAGGTTTGAAAGCGGCAGGAACGGCAGACGTCTTCATCCGGCGTCTGGGGGAAGAAGGACGGATCTTCCTGCGAGAGGTCAAGGGCAATCTGCCTGAAATAGTCTTGATCCTGACGGAAAAGCTGGTCGGAGTAGGGCAGCCGAACCGGGGCGGATGGCCAATTCGGGTACCAGTAGACCATTGTGATCGCTTCAGGTTTGAGTGATTGGCCTGTGTCAGGCAGGAAGTCCTGCCGGGCGTGGTACAGCAAAAAGCGGTACAGCCGCGTTTGCGGAGATTTCTGCAGTTCGGCGGGAGCGCCCGGTTTTTTTGAAGTTTTCCAGTCAAAAATAAGCGCCTGATCCGGTAAAAGGGCAATAGCGTCCACAAAACCGATCCATAAGACGTTCTCGAAAGTGGCAGCAAGCTCAATTTCTGAGGTGAGCCTGGCCTCCGCCGGCAGCGGATTGGATTTTCTGAAATTTTGGATCCAGTTCAGCATTTCCGGCTCATAGTCCTGTTTTGCCAGTTCTGCGAAAGTCATGCCCTGGATATAGCGGTGTACAAACTGGTGAAAAGATTTGCCCAGCCGCGAGGCGCGGGCCAATTCCTGATAGCGGGGCGTGATCGGTTCCGGCCAGGACAGGTTGCGCACATTTTTGAGGTAGTAGCGCCACGGACAGACCTGATAATCAAGAATTTGAGACTGGCTGATTTGTTTCATTTGGATTCTTTCTCGTGGATCGTGCGCAGCATGCGCATGGCGAGGGATTCGGTTTGGCCGCCGAAGCGACCGGAATTCCAGGAAAAGTAGACGCCCTTTTTTGCCCGGGTGATCCCTACATAGAACAAACGCAGCCGTTCGGACGCCATGTCGTTGAAGGCTTTCCGGCTGCTCTCCCCTTCCCTGTACGGCTGATTTTCTTCCGGAAAAGTGATGATTTTTAGTTGCTGCAAGGCTTCAGCCTGGATGTCCAGGTCATTCCGGACATAATGAGGACGAGCCAGCTTACGGCGGTTTTTTCCCCCGGACGAATTTTCATCCAAACCGGTCGGGAAATCATAATTGTTGCAACTGGTGAGAAAAACCTGATCCCATTCCAGCCCTTTGGCACGGTGATAGGTGGTGACCACGATTTTCCCGCGGTAGAGTTCCGGATCGAATTGCGAATCAGCGCCCTGTGAACCGGGATAGAGACTGGAGTTCGCGGCCGCGTCCCGCAGCTTCTCCGCCAACGTATTGAGCCGCAGCGAAGGGTCGCTGTTGGCCATCTGCGCCAGAATGCGACCCAGTTGGGCCGAAATGCTGAGATCATCAGGCGTCTCAAATAAATCCTGCGCAATCAACAGGATCAATTGATCGATTTTAAGGAAGCGTGCGTCCAGCCAGCGGCGCAGCAGGAAGCGGTAAGAAAAAAGCGTCTGGACAACCATGGATGGGTCATTCCAGCTTTCGACGAGCTCCTGCAATGCTTTCTCAGTCAGCGGATAGATAAAATCCTCAATTGTCTGGAGCGAAAGGAGCCGGTCGCGGGCGATTTTACAGTCCTCCGGGCTCAGGTAGAAGTCCTTTTCCGCATTATGATGATAGAGGATTTCAAAAAGTTCCAGACAATTCTTCTGGTTCAACGGCAACGAGAGCCAGGTCAGGATTTTGGCCAGAATATTGGCCGTTCCTCTGGCTTTACGGGTACTTTTCAGCACTTCAATGACGTCGACAGGATATTTCTCAAGTGCGGTGACGAATTGGGCACCGAAATCGTTGCTCGGCACCAGGATCGCCAGCGTTTCCTGCGGATAAGCTTTAACGTGCTCAACGGCCAACCGGCCAATTTTATCAATCTCATCCGCCGGAGTGTATGCCATGGCATCAAAAATGACCCGGCGCGGGTTGTCGGGCGGGTTGCGCTGCGGGTCGTTCGGCGGGGTGGTCTTGATGTAGGGTTCGACCAACGCGCTTTGGCAGGCGGGCGTCGGGTGCGCCGAACGCGTCCACCGGATCAGGCGGTTGGCCTGACGCAGGATGCTGACGCTGGAACGGCCGGAATTGAACAGATCGACCGTTTTATCGGCTTCCCCCAGAAAATTGAGCAGGAATTTCGGGTCAGCCGTCGTGAAGGTCTCATTGATGGCTTGATTGGGATCCCCGACCCGAACCCAGTTGCGGTTTCCTTGCGTCAGCAGCCGCAGCACCTTTTCCTGAATCAGTGAGCTGTCCTGGGCCTCGTCCTCGAGGATGATCGGCCAGTGTTTTTGAAGCACCGTGCGGTAGAGCGGATCTTTTTCCAAAATCTCATAGGCGTGAAACATCAGATCAGCGTAATCCAGCGCCGGGTAGGTTCTTAGCAGCGTCTGGTAAACGGCATAAATGTCGCAGACCATGCTTAACAGCCTGTATTGCGCCTTTTCAGAAGCGGTGTCGATGGCTTCGCGCATTCTTTCCGGGGTCATCAAATAGTCTTTGGCCTGCGAGATTACGTTACGGGCGATTATGGTGATGTCACGACGCCATTTTTCAGCATAATATTTTTCGCGCTGCATTGGGCGGGTATCGGGATCCAGGATAGCGTCATAGGTTTGGCGGGCGTCTTTTTCGAGCCAGAGGTCAACGGCGCGCAGCAACAATGCGTCACAGGCGATCTCGTCCAGAATGACAAAGTCCGGATCAATGCCGAAGCTCTCGGCCCGGCCGCGCACAATGTCCGTGGCCATACCATGCAGCGTGCGCACCCGATAGCCGATGCCGGGCACCAGTCCTTTTTCATTCAGAAAGCCGGCAATGCGGGCGGAGAAATTTGAGACTGCCGAATTGGAGAAAGTGACGATCAGAATTTCCGCCTCAGACGGGTGGTCAAATTGTTCCGCGCGCTTGACCTGGTTTTTTTCAACCAGCAAGGCGGCCAATGCGGAAAGGGTGTGGGTTTTTCCGCTGCCCGGAACGGCGGAAATACCCATCGTTCCTTCGGTATATTTTAAAATTTCGGCTTGTGTTGGACGGGGAATAAACGCCATATGGTTACAGCTCCCCTTCTGTCAGAAAGCGCGCATCGTCCGCGTTTTCATCCCCGGAAGCGTCGCGCAGCATGTGCGCAGCGTCGTTGTTTTCGTCATTGAAAGCCCCATCGTCAATCGCGTTGCCATGTTTACTTTTACTGACGGACTCGCCGTCAGGCTCGTCGTTAACGGTCTCATCGTTGACGGTCTCATCGTCAATACCGGGATAAAAGGCATAACCGGCACCTGCTTCTTCAATCTGCTGCGGGTTTATCGTGTAGCCATATCCTTTGTTGTTGAAACGGTAAGCCAGATCGGCAAAAAGGTAAAGCAGCCGCGATTTTTGGTCTTGGCCGCTCTCGGATAATTCGCTGGCATAAACCAGCACTTTGCGGCGGCAGCGGGCCAACAATCCCAGAACCTGATTTTGCATCGTTTCGGTGTTGGTTTCATACGCCTTCTGCGCATCCCATAGATCGCCTTCCTGCCAGGACTGCGAAAGCACGATGTCGTTGGTGAGATGACCGTAAATCCGCTCCCACCAGCGCGGGCTGCCGGCGTTCAACCAGATTTGCCAGGAGACCGGACGATTCATCATGGAAAAAGCCGAAGCCAGCGAGATCAGAACCGAATCTTTGGGCTGGGCGAACCAGTCTTCATAGTATTGTGCGGCGACCATGCGCTGGCTGATCAGATGGAAGAAATCTTTCCAGGTGATCAGATCATTGCCCAAATGTTCCGGAATCTGACTGAATTTTTGCATCGATTCGATAACTTTTTTGATGCCGAGATTTAAATCCTGCGAATTTTCGCCGGTCATGCCGGACGCGGCAAAGCCATCCCCTGAAAGAACGGAATGGAAGAAACGGGACAGTGAAATATCCGGCGCCTCTGAGATTCCCTTGTTGGTCAGGATCCATTGCCGGACCTTTTCAAAGGACAACCCGATGTCCGGTGTAACGCGCTTTTGAGCATCCGGGCTGATTTTTGAAAACGGCTTGATCTCATAATCCGGTTCCTGCGCCGGGTCCGACTGAATCTCCTTGAAGGTTCTGGACACCAGGATATGTCCGCGGATAGGATCCAAGGCGGGAATGAATGTTTGTAGCATTTGCACGATATCCAGCAGGCGGGGATGAACGCCCCATTCCGGATGGATCAGCGAAACCAGCGTCAACAGGCTCTTGGTGTCATTCTCGCTGATCAGCGGCCGTGAGGGACGATGGATGTAGCATGGGATGTTCTGGATGCGCAGTTCGCGTTCCAGCGCGGTGTAGAGTACGTCAGAGACCAGCGGCGCGATGATGACAATCTCAGATGGGGGCACGTTTTGGCGATGGATCAAATCCGCCACATCGGTGGCGGCCTGTTTGATCATCTGCGGATATTGATGATAAGGCTGGAAATCGTAGGCGGCCTGCGGTTTGCCCGGGAGCCGGTCGGCTGGCAACCAGGGGTCTTCGATCGAGGCTGCCAATGCCTGAATGTCGGGAGAACAGACATAGGAGCGCTCGAATGTCAGGTGGTGCGAACAAGTCTCTTTCAATGTTTGCGCACTGAGCGGATCCGCTCCGAGAAAATTGCGGTAGCCGCCGAGACGATCTGTGATCACCAAAGCGGAGCGGCAAGCCTTGATCATGATTTTTGCAAAGTGATGGGCAGTGGGCGTGTCCTCTTCCGCGTTGTCGAAAATAAAATGGCGGTAATTTTGCTTCAACCATGCCTGAAACCTGTTCGACGGCAACAAATGGCGCTGGAAAACCTCTAATTGGATGGAGAAATCCAGTAAATTGTTCTTATAGCAGGTCTGACGGAAGATTTCGCCGCATTCCTGCGCCTGATCAAACAATGGCAGAAAACTCTTCTCGCCGGTCCAACTTTTTTTCATGCGATCGGCATAGGTCTCATAGGGGAATTCGGCGGCGGCGCACTTGTGCAGGCTGATCATGATCTGGTTATAGATACGGCTGGCCGGAAAGTTCAGCGCGCTGAAATATCCCTGTTCCAGTTTCGCTTCGATCAGTTTGGCCATCAGGATCTGCGCTGTCTCGATGGTCAGAAAACAGGGGGCTTTCTCCGGATGGGCAAAACCGGCTGTTTCAGCGATCACCGGCCAGAAGATTTCCAGACTGCGCTGGACAAAGCCATTATAGGTCTGAATCAGCGGACGGGCACCGATGGCGGCACTGCTGTCTGCATAAGGGCGTCCCAGGGTGCGGGCCGGTACCAGGATGAAGGTTTGACTGCTCTCCGCAGTAGATTCGAGGATGACGCGCAGCCGGCCTGACGCGGCGGTTGTCTTTCCACAGCCGGCTTTCCCCTCCAGAAAGATTTTTTCTTCGAGCGGAAGGTTGATCAGATTTTGCTGTTCCGGTGAAAAATGCGTCATTGAAGGCTGCCCTTTCCCCAGTATACCGCGATTTGACGGGAGGAATCCGAAATCCTGAGATATTATTTTGAGGAATGCATTATTTTTGATACAGGCGTCAAAAGTGCCATTCTCCGGGGAGAAAGTTGTTCTGATTTTTGTCATGTCAAAACCGGAGCTTTCTACTTTTGCCCTTCGGATCAATTTTGTATAAACCCTTGACAGTGACGCAGCGGAATGCGTTATAGTCTTTTCTGAAAGGAGGCCGACGAATGGAATACACTACCTATCAGGTGGCGAAAATGACCGGCATCACTGTGCGGACGCTGCGCTACTACGACCAAATTGGATTATTAAGGCCTTCCGGTTACGGCGAAACGAGGCATCGTTTCTATGATGCTGATGCTTTGGAAACATTACAACAAATCCTGTTTTTCAGAGAGCTGGAATTTCCTTTGGCAAAAATCGCGGAAATTATACAATCGCCTGCTTTTGATCGTCAGAAGGCCTTGGAAATGCAAATGGATTTTTTGGAGAAAAAGGCTGAGCGCTATCAAAAATTATCGCGACTGGCTTTTGACACATTGTGTTCAATGAGAGGAGAAAGAACGATGGAAAATTACGAATTATTTGATGGGTTCGATACCGAAAAAATGCTGGCTGAACAGAAGCAATACGAAGAAGAGGTCCGGAACCGTTGGGACAGCACGGAAGCTTACAAGGTCTCCCGGCAAAGATCTTCCAGTTACACAAAAGAGGATTGGATCCGGATCAATGAAGCGCAACAGGCGAATATGAATACGCTAGTGGACTGTTTTACTGAAGAAATGCCGGTTGATTCCGCACGTGTCCAGGAGGTGGTGGAAAATGCCCGGCTGCATATCGACAGGTATTTCTATCCTTGTCCGCCTGAGATGATGTCTGGTTTGGGCGAAATGTATATCGATGATCCGCGTTTCAAAGAAACGTATGACAAAATGGGCGACGGATTGGCTCAGTACTATCATGACGCGATACAGGTTTATTACCGGCGTTATCTGGAACGACAAAAGAAAGGCTGATTGTTAGCGGTATTGATCCAAAACTCATCGGAACAAATTCGCCTGAAAAACGTATCCTTTGTAAAGGATACGTTTTTCTTCTGAAACATACCTGACAATTTTAGGGCGCATGTGAACGCAGGAAATTGTCAGGTAGAATTACATACAATGGTTGGAATCTCGTTTCAAGGTAAAGGATGGCGAATGATGTGCAAGAAGCGTTTCAAAGGATCAATCTTAGTTTGGGTTTCATTATTATTGGGACTCCTGATATTCGTGATTCCGATTTCAGCGTACTACCAGGATGCTGAAACTGTAGAAGAACCGCCTGCCGGGCCTGTCTACGAAGGACTGGACGGTAACGATCTCAATACGCTGTTTGCGATCTATCAGCAGATGACACCGGAAGGACAGAATAATTCCGGCTGGTTCAAAGACAATCCCTCACCCTGCTCATGGAATGGGATCGGTTGCGAAAACGGTTTCGTCTCCCGAATCGATTTCAACGCCGTCGATTATTTCTGTTCGATCCCGAATGAAATCACAAACCTTTCCGAGTTACAGGAATTAAAGCTGGTTAATCTGGCCCTGCGCGGCGTTTTACCGGAGAACCTGTTCTCGCTGCGGAAATTGCGCACGATTGAAATTTCCGGGAACCTGCTGACAGGGCCGCTTCCCCAGGTTGACGGCGCGCTTTATGGACAACTTCCGCTTGAAACACTCATTATTAAGGATAATCGCTGGAGTGATTCGAAACAGCAAAATTTGGACAGGCGTCCGAATCTGTCGCTTTGTTCCAGTGTTGTTGATTTGACAGATGTTGATGCGGAACCGGGGTTGGATGATTCGATTCCTGCTTCGTTCATGAATCTGACTTCGCTCTCAAAAATTGATTTATCGGGAAATAATCTGTCCGGGGAAGTTCCTGCTGAACTGGAGACTCTGGGCAGGCTTTTCTCAATTGATCTCAGTGACAACAACCCGAGCAGCCCACTGGCAATCAGCACGTTCTCGCTATACCAACGGTTTTCCTCGCTTCCCGAGCAGAATCTGTCCGGTGTTGTGGCTCCCACCGAGGAACCGGCCGCGGCGCCGATCCAGGTAAATGAAGCGCCGATTGAAGCGCCGGTGATTGAAATTCCGTCTGCTCCAATTGAAGTTCCGACAGAAATTCCGACGGAAGTGCCTATTATCGAGATACCTGTTGAAGTGCCGACTGAAGTTCCATTCGTTGAAATACCTGTCGAAGTTCCAACGGAAGTCCCGATCATAACCATCCCGATTGAAGCGCCGACTGAAGCTCCAATCATAACGTTGCCGATCGAAATTCCGACAACGCCGCCAATCGAGGTGCCGATTATTGAGATACCGACGGAAGAACCGACCGCCACGATTGAAGTGCTGCCTACGCCTGAAAAAGTGACGGAAGATGAGCTTCGTATTTTGTATGCGATTTGGACAAAAATGACCGCGTTTGGTCAGATCGATTCGGGTTGGTTCCAGTCGGAAAGCTCCTGCCATTGGAAGGGTATCACCTGTGAATATGGTCAAATTACGGAAATAAAATTTGACTCGGTCGATTATTTCTGTACGATTCCTGAAGAAATTGCCTCTCTGCCGGCGCTGCGGACGCTGCATTTGATCAATCTGGGTCTACGCGGACCAATTCCGTCCGGATTGTTCACGATGCCGGAATTAAAGGAATTGATCCTCTATAATAATGTGCTTTCCGGAACGATTCCCGAAATCGATCCTGCATTCGTGGGCCAGTCCCGGCTGGAGCTGTTGGAAAAAGAGGCTGACCTTGCCAACCGTGTTAATCTGCAGAGCTGCCAGCCGACTGCCCAGCAAATCTTTCAACAATCAGACCCGCCCGCGACACAACTTTCCGGACCGATCCCAGGCTCAATCGGCAATTTGCCCAACTTGCAGATGCTTGATTTATCCGGCAACCTGCTTGAAGGAGAAATCCCGTCGGCGTTAGGAAATTTGTACGCGTTGCAAAGTCTGAATTTGAGCAACAACAGCACTGTGAATCCGTTGACGGTAGCTTCCCAGGACTTGATCGAGCGCCTTTTGAGTTTGCCTGATGTCGATCTGACCGGGGTGATTGTGCAGACGGCTACCGAAACGCCGCTTCCTACGTTCACTGATGTTCCGACAGAGACTCCGACCGAAACGCCAACCGAGACACCCACAGAGACCTCAACTGAAACCCCCACTGAGACTTTGACTGAAACGCCGACAGAAACTTTGACGGCGACAATCACAGATATTCCTACCGATATTCCGACACAGGTACCGACCGAAACAGCGGGGCCGACGTCAACGTCGATTCCCAATACACCGGTTCCGCCAACGGCCACCGCTGTGCCAAATACACCCATTCCACCGACCCCGACGCTGGTTCCGCCGATCATCATTACCACGACGCCGCAGCCGACACATCCGATTATTGTGATCATCGTGACAGCTACGCCGCAGCCGTCCTGGTATACCTCCACACCGATCCGTTGGGTGACTTCAACTCCGCTGCCCTGGGTGCAGCCGCCGGTTTGGACCTATAAAACCGCCACGCCGGTACCTTACCGGCCGCCGGTTTGGACCTATCCGACAACGAGCTGGAGTTATCCGAACCCGACCTTGAGTTATCCGACGCAGATCGCGACGGCATATGTGCCAAAGGTTACCAATACCCCGGTTCCGACGGTGAACCCGGCCACTTTGTTCGAGTTCAACTATGTTACGGAGAAAATGACCTCAGATAATATTCCGGTCACCTGGAAATATACCGGCATGAAAGAGTTCATGATCAATTACCTGGACGCGAAAAAGGCGCTCTATCCCGGATTTGCCATGGAATGGACGCCCGCCGCAAAAGTCTGTACTTCTGCCGTCTGTAAGTATGACATTACAACGGTTCCGGATAAGTTGCTGGAAGAAGGTTCGTTCTATATTCAGCTTCAGGCCAAAGACATCTCCGGGAAAATTTATCAGAGCGATCCGGTAGGTTTCCAGCTTGCGAATGAACCGACTCCGACTGTGACGCCGACGCCGGTTCCGGAAGAGAAAGGCGGCATCGGGGGCTTTTTCTCCCGGATTTTCCGCTTTATTTTCGGTCCGATCATCCGGCTGTTTGGCGGCTCATAAATGGATGTTTTTGTCTACCTTTCAAAATTCCTGCCTCTGCTGGTTTATCCGGCGGGGGCAGTGACCATTCTGCTGATCCTGGCATTGATCTTTTCCAGACGTAAGCACTTGCAGAAGCTTTTTCTGATTCTGGCTTTAGTAATTTTGTTTATCTGCGGGAATCCGTTCCCGGCTGCATGGCTGACGCGTTCGCTGGAAAGCGCCTATCTTCCCTTTGATGGTACAAAAAAAGCGGAGGTTATTGTTGTTTTGGGCGGCGGAACCGAGACAAAAGCCTGGCCCAGGCAGATGGTGGAGATTTCCGGCGCGGGTGACCGGATTTTGTACGGCGCTGAATTGCTGAACGCTGGCTATGGGGACTATCTATTGACCGGCGGCAGCTATATTGACTGGCAGCACGGAACAGATAGTTCCCCCGCTTCTGAGATGGCGGAAATCGCAGTCAAACTGGGTGTGCCGAAAGATAAAATCCTTGTTCAGGACCGTTCGATCAACACCCAGGAAGAGGCTGTTGAAGACGCCAAAATTTTGCGGGAGCTGGGTGTGGACGAGATCATCCTGGTCACCTCCGCAACCCACATGATGCGGTCAGTTGGATTGTTTGAAGCACAGGGATTAAAAGTTATTCCGGCGCCGACCGATTACGGCTATACCGACGACGATTGGGAGACACTGATGACTTTCAGTTGGGCTCGCCTGCATACCTACATTATTCCGCAGGCTTCTAATATGAGCTCACTGGAAACTGCGCTGAAAGAGTATATCGGTATTGTGGTATATCGTCTGCGCGGCTGGATGGATTGAAGATAACATTCGTAATAATTCTTGCACAAAGCGCAAAAATTATTACGAATGTTGCTTTTTGTTAATATTTGACGTTTGATACCCTGTCAGTTGATGTCCGAATTTACCCTTCGGCAACGATCCAATCAACAAACTGGATTGGCTGATTTGATTTCAGTTCCGCCAGCCCCCGGTTGCTCAGGCGCAATTCCTCGATTACGATCAAACCCAAAAGACTGAGCGTCATTTCGATGGAGGCATAGGGACAGCCGGCTTTTTTTAGTGCGTTTTCGATGGTGTGGATCTTCTCCGCGGCTGTTTCAACCGGTTCAACGCACATTAATCCGGCCATTGGCAGCGCCATATGGGCTTCAACTCTGCCATCGACGACGATGGCGATCCCGCCATCGGAGGCAATGACCGCGTTGGCGGCCGTTGCCATCGCTTCATCACTGGTGCCAATCACCAGCAGGTTATGGCAGTCGTGCGCCACAGTGGAGGCGTAAGCACAGTCGGCGTTCAGATGAATCCCTTCCACAAAACCGAATCCGCGCGAACCGGTCGCACCAACTTTCGGTTGGTGCCGGTAGAAAATGAATCCTTTCGCGATGTCTTGAGCTATATCCGCGCCGTACTTGCCATTGACCGGAGATAAGGTCGCGAACACTTCGGTGGTGTTAACTTTGCCCGGATTGACATGAATGGCGCGAATTTTTATCGGTGCGTCACTGGCTGCCGGAATTTCGAAATCCTGTGGTGCGAGGGGCTGGAGATGCATGGTTTTCAGCGCAAACTCCGGATAAGTGTACGGTGCAAAACTGACCGTCATCTGCCCATCTTTGGCAACCAGCACACCGTCACTGTACACTTCATCAATGATCAGGTTGGGCAGATCGCTGACAATCAAAATATCGGCTGCGCGTCCGGGTGCAATCGAACCGATCCAGCGTGCTTTCTCCAAAAGCTGAGCGGCGTTCAGTGTCGCCATCTGGATTGCGACGACGGGTGGGACGCCATTCCGGATGGCGGTTCGCACAGCGCGGTCCATCTGTCCTTCTCCCGCAATGGTGGCGGCGTTAACATCGTCGGTGCAGATCACCATGAAACGAGTGTCCAGTCCCGGATTTTCGGTATAAGCTTTGATGGTGTTGGGCAGATCCAACCATGCGGAGCCATAGCGCAGCTGGGAGTAAAAGCCCAGTTCCGACCGCTTCAGGACAGCTTCGGCCGTGGTCACTTCGTGGCAGCAGTTGATGCCGGTGGCGGCAAACGCGTTGAGCCCCTGGTCCAACTCCAGACTGGAATAGTGTCCGGTCAGTACGACGCCGGCTTCATGTGAAGCCCGCAGAATCGAATGAACATAATCATCGCC
>CALCQT010000509.1 GCA_937894825.1 uncultured Anaerolineaceae bacterium | reverse complement strand
GAGGCAAAGGCGGTGAAAGCGGATGTTCTGGCGCGCTATGACGCGGCGATTGTTCCGATTCGTGGAAGAGTTTCGGCAGATTACCGCAAAAGCGTTTGCATGAATCTGCTTAATGATTTCCTGACCCAAAACGGGTTATAACCTAGGAAGGGCTTCTCGCCAAATTCGAACAACTCTTTCTGCAAAATCCTGCTTTTGGCACACTACGCTTTTTTCGTTCGTTTCAAGCTGCGCATCAAGGCTTTCTTTTCCGGTGAGACACGGAAAGATTCCGTGATCTTCTGCAGCGCCTTATTATGGGTAAAATCGTTCAGATCGTTTGCGAATAAAAAAGGTTCGGTTATTTCCGGAACCTTGATATAGTATTCGGCCACTGCCCAGGCCAGCCCCATTTTGACATAATAGCCATCCTGCCTGATCTCATTGAAAATTGCCAGGGCGCTGGCGGCGAATTCCTGATCGGCGAAAAAGGTCAATGCAGTCACAACGGCAAAGCGAACTTCGAATTCGTTGCCGGAATGGAACCAGGGCTGCAGAAAGTCCCAGGTGCGCTCACGGTTCGCTTTGACAAAGGTCAGACTGCTGCAGAAAGCGTCGCAAACGGCCCAGTTGCCGATTTTAGGCACGAATGCGCTGATGCGAAGAAATCGCTCCGCTGCATCCATCGGCGCGCAGCCGGTTACCAGTCCCTGCAAAATGATCTCTTCATGATAGTGAATATCCGGATTATCCAGCCAGCCGCGAAAGTCCTCCTTGGCCACTGTTTTGGCAAGTTTTCGCAGTACGGGCATTCGCACGCCGAGAATATTGGGTGCCTCCGGGATCAATCTCTCAGAGAATGCCTTATATTCGGGTTCCGCCAGGGCCAATAGCTGTGTTCTTATCGGATTGTCCATATTTCCTCTCTATTACAACCTGCGTTCCGGGAATGGATGATACGACAGGATTATACACAAAATCGGTCGGCGGATGGGAGATAAAATTTATTTGACTATGGTTTGAGGAAATTCCGGAGACTTCGCTTGCCGTTCGCTGCCATGTTTTGGAAGAGCACGGGACATCGGGTGTTATACTATCAAAAGTTAGCAGGCAAACAAAAGTAAGCGGGTAAAAGTTAACAGAGCGATTTGATTCGTTTCGAGGGTGTCTCAAAATACGGAAAATGAAGCTGCTTTTTGCAATATTTATGAGTAAATATTGCGTCTGCAAAGGTCGTAAAACTGCATTTTGGGACAGCCTCTTGCTTATGTTCGGGAATAAGCACAAGCCAAAGCCGGAAATCCCGCCAGAAAAGGAACAGGAGCACTGAAATTGGGAAATATTTTGCCGGTGGGAAAACTCCCCCCTGAAATCTTACGAAAAATCATAGCCAAAGCTCCCATAAGCGCTCCCGGTTTATTAATGGGGCCTGGAATCGGACTGGACTGCGGCATCGTTGACAACGGGTCCAACTATTTGGTACTGAAAACCGATCCGATCACGTTTGCTACGGAAGAAATTGGCTGGTACGCGATTCAAATTATTGCCAACGATCTGGCCACCACCGGCGCGACGCCGAAATGGCTGATGGTGACGGCTTTGTTCCCTGAGAACAAAACGGATGAGGCGCTGATTGAAGCGGTCACAGATCAGCTCTTTTCGGCCTGCCGGGAGATGAAGATCACACTGGTCAATGCGCACACAGAGATCACTTATGGGATCGATCGCCCCATTTTGATGTGTTCTCTGGTTGGAGAAGTCGCCAGAGAAAAATTGATCACCGCCTGGGGGGCCAAACCGGGGAATGACGTCCTGATTACCAAAGGCATTCCGATTGAAGGTACCGCACTGCTGGCGCGTGAATTTGCCGCTGAATTGAAACCGGTTCTGACCCCGGATGAACTGCGGACAGCGCAGGCGTATATCCACCAGCCGGGGATTGGCGTCTCTGCTGACGCTCGTATCGCGATTTCCGCCGGGAGGGTCACTGCCATGCATGATCCGACTGAGGGCGGCCTGGCTTCCGCATTATGGGAACTTTCTGAAGCGTGCGGATATACTGTTGAGGTTGACCTTGCGGCTGTTCCCGTTTCAGCAATCTCACAGAAAGTTTGCGGCTTTTTTGGTCTGAATCCGCTGAATACCATTGCGTCAGGAGCGCTGCTGATGGCAGTTGACGCCGGCGATACGCAGGCCATTCTTCAGGCGCTTGAATCTTCCGGGATCGCCTGCAGCAGAATCGGGCGAATCAGTAACCAAAAAAAGATTCAGGTTTTTGATCGCGCAACCGCTACAAACCTTTATCGACCGGAACAGGACGAAATCGCAAGAATATTTTCGAAATAGAGAACGTCAATTTTAGGATTGCAGTTTTTAC
>CALCQT010000508.1 GCA_937894825.1 uncultured Anaerolineaceae bacterium | reverse complement strand
TTCCATGATGCCTTCCGCAAAAGGAACAATATCTTCCTTCGTCATACCGCATTTGTGTAACGGGCGTTTGGGATAAACCTTGCTCAGGACCTCTTCCAAAACGCCGAAAGCATTCTCATAATTTACATCATCTTTGTACTGCCTCAGAACCGGGATAATGATATTCTTCAATTTGACCAAAAGCTCACCATGGGGGTCTTTCTTCTGATACAGGTTCATCACTGGTACCAAGAATTCATATATTCCTTCACCATGTGACATGTGATACACCTCACCCAGCGGGTAAGCCAGCGCATGCACCGGCCCGCAATTGCTATTGGTCATGCTGATTCCGGCCAACGTACTGGCGAACAGGGCCTCTTTTGCACATTCTTTTTGATATGCCTGTCCTTTCAGGGCGATATTTACAAAATTGTTAACAATCAGCTCAATCGCCATGCCGCCCTGAGCTCTACTAAAAATCGTCGTCTTTCCCCGTGCCAGGTATGACTCCATCGCATGGGCTAATGCATCCATCGAACAATATACGAACATCTTGACAGGATAAATTCAGGAATCAAAACCGCTAAAGATGATGAAAGCTCGAAACAAGGAATAATGGTCTTCAGTCCGGTCCCCTTTTGAAGAATGATTGCCCCCGATGTGATCTCACTGCCCGTTCCACAAGTTGTAGGAACAACAATCAGATCTTTTTCAACCTCAATCGGGATCTCGTTTTTCAAAATTTTGCCAAACGGATAAGCGTCCTTGATCCGAATTGCCTTGGCAATATCAATAACACTGCCGCCACCAACAGCAATGATACGCTTGATGTTCTTTCCGGAGATCGCTTCCAATATCTTGTCAACAGTTTCTTCATCCGGTTCCGTTACGCTGAAATTATCCTTGATCAAGACATTACAAGGCAGTTTGCACTTTTCCATATACCTATCATACAAAACAGCCTCTGTAAACAGCAGATCTGTATCGCAGAAAGAGAAATCATTGGCAAAATCTTTAAAAGTCTCATAATAGTCAATTTCTTGCTTAACACTGAATATTTTCATATTATCTCCACGGGAATTTTTTCTTCCGCTGCCTTTGCCGCATTCGAATCAAAAGCAACAGTATCTTTATTTAATCGATTGATTCTGATCACGGCCAATCCGACAATCGACAGAATGGCGGCAACGATAAAATTCCAAACAGTCAACTTTCCATCTAGTGTCGCGATAGCACTGATGACAACCGGCGAAAGCAGACTTGAAAAAAGAACTGCGATCATCAGCATACCAAAACTTGTACCGGAATTCTCACTGCCAAAATAGTCAACGGCTAACATTGGAGTAATTCCGGCAATGCCGCCGTATGCACAAGTTAACAAAATGGTCAAACCATAAAAGAGCCCTCCTTGAGCAAAAGCAAGGCCCAAGATACAGACAAACGAAACCAAAAACAAAATTGAAAAGACATTCCTTGAACTTGTGTTGTCACACATTTTGCCAAATAGCAGTCTTCCAATCGCGGAAGCGATACCACTCACCATAATCATTGACCCAATTACAGTTTCGCTTAGACCTCTTTCTGCGCCAAGAATCTTCATAAGCGGATTAACTGTATTGTAGGCAAACGGTGCGATGATCAGACAAATCATCAAAAGATAGTATGACTTGTTTTTGAGTATCCTTATCGTAGTTTCCTTGCTGCGAACATTCTGCCCGGACTGGCTGACAGAACCGGATTTTACATCCGGATACCGCATAAACACAGACGCAATCGCAAGAATAACGAGAAAAGATAAGCCCAATACCCGAAAAGATTTCATCAGACCTATCGAGGGACTTGAGATCAGCGCAGTAATGGTTGGGGCCAATATCAATGTTGAGGCGCCTAACATACTTACAACAAATCCTCCCGCAACCCCTTTTCTTTCCGGCCACCATATTTTCGCACAGGAAATCGCACAGGTATACACAAAACCGCCTCCAAAGCTCACCATTCCGCTGTATGTGAAATACAAAAGCTTGAACTGATCCTGCGGAACAAACGAACTGGCAATCAAACCGGCAATATAAATCAAGCTGCCGATAATCACCGGCAACCGCGGCCCCATGCGGTCGCAGATTCGCCCACCGATAATAATTCCCACAACATTGAACGCGACGAACAGGTAGAATACCAATGAAGCGTTTGATGAAGTTACCGCAAAGTATTCCATCACGGGGGATTGGAAAATACTCCATACATAATGGACACCGGTCGCAAGCATTGCTGCCGCACATGCAATAATTACTGAATACTTATTGATAATCGGCCTCATTTTCCGGTCATCCTTTATCGTTGCACATAGTGGTTAAAAAAGCATATTAGCATGAGTGTCCTTTGATTTATTATTATTTCTTCCCTGCAATACCGCTCATTGCAGCCTCAGCAATGTCCTCAGGTGTCATATGCATTACCTTCTGCAGTTCCTCAGGTTGTGCAACTTCACCAAAGCGATTCGGAATTCCAATCCGTTTCATCGGAACACCACAAAACGATTCGCAAAGAACTTCAGCTACCGCACTGCCCAGGCCACCGGTAATCGAGTGATTTTCTACTGTGACAATTGCCCCTGTCTCCTTCGCATATTGGATGATCATTTCCTCATCAATAGGTTTAATAGTGAAGATATCGATCACACATGCCGAAACACCTTTCGCTGTCAAAATATCAGCCGCGTCCAAGCTCGCTTTGATCATCAAGTTGCCTTCCGCAATGATGGTCACATCATTTCCTTCACGCAAGACATTGGCTTTGCCAATTTCGAATCCGGAATCATCCTCGTACAGCCTTTCCTGACCGTAACGCTCTGCGCGAATATAAAAAACACCGAAGGTTGCCGCAGCTTTTTTCACCGCCCAACGCATTGCCACGCTGTCAGCAGGTTCTATGATCGTAATATCTGTGATCGGCCGCATAAGAGCAATATCTTCATTCGCATGATGGGTTCCGCCATTTTCACCGGAAGATATACCCGGGCCAGAGCCAACAATTTTTACATTGTTCTTTGCGTATGCGCAGGAGATATAATTCTGATCGCACATTCGGCGAGAAGCAAATGCCGCAAAGGTATGGCAAAACGGAATCATCCCGGTCGCAGAAATACCAGCCGAAATACTGGAAAGCGATTGCTCGCAAATCCCCAAATCAAGGTAGCGTTCGGGAAATACTTTTTGGAATTCAGGGCCGAAGATACAGTTCCCTACATCCGCCTCCAAATCAACAATCATTGCATTCTCTTTTGCCAATGCAATCAATTGCTCACTATAGGCCTTCGTCAGTTCAATATCTTTAATTTTTTCATTTATCAGTTTTACCACGGCTCTTATCTCCTTCCACTTTCCCTATATTGCCGCAAGTTCTTTGCGGAGATTGTCAATTGCTTCATCAACGCCGGCAAACGCAGCGCCTCGCAATGCATGGTTGCCCAATATAGCTTCTTTGTCCGGCCAACCTTTGCCTTTTACGGTTTCCATATTGATAAACCCGGGTTTATCTTCCGCTTTGCATTTTTCAATGGCCTCGTCAATCGCGCTCAGGTCGTGTCCGTCTACTGTCAATGCATACCATCCGAAATCTTCAGCCTTTCGACGAATATCGCCAAGAGAGGAGATATGTTCAGTAAACTCATCGAGCTGTTGTTTGTTGTTGTCAAGCAGGACAATGAAATTCTTAACACCTCTATTCGGAGCAATTAGCATAGTTTCCCAAACCTGCCCTTCCTGCGCTTCACCATCGCCAATAATCGCATAAACCATATTCGGTTTGTTCTGAAGCTTCAGCCCCAGCGCTATTCCCAAGGCACAGGATACACCTTGACCCAGGGAGCCGGCTGTCATGTCAATTCCGGGGGTCAGGTTCTTATCAACGTGACTCGGAAGCCGCGTTCCAAGCTTGTTGATCGTCAGCAGTTCCTCTCGCGGGAAGAAACCTTTGATTGCGAGTGCCGAATATAGGGCCGGACCGCAATGACCTTTTGAAAGAACGAGATAATCCCGCCCATCCCATTTCGGGTTTTCAGGATCATATTTCATCTGATTCCCGTACAGTACGGTAATCGCGTCCGCTACAGACAATGACCCGCCCATATGCCCAAAGCCGTGTTTGGAAATCATATTAAGTGTCTCTATCCGAATATCCAATGCAAATTTCTTTAGTTCATTCAAAGTATTTGCTTCCATTATTTTTCCTTTTTTCCATCAATCATCGATATGAACAACATTTTTAATACAGTGCTCTTTGTTATCAAGCGCACAAACAAATGCCGCATGGGAATCCATAAAATCAAAGACGCCAGTCACAATGCTCTTTACATCGATCTTCCCGGTTGAGACTGCCTGAATTACAACTGGATATGTCGAATGATATCGAAATACGCTCTTGATCTGTGCTTCTTTCCGGTAAATATTCCGGAAACTGTAGGGAACATCCGGCAATATATTGCCAACCATGACAACCGTCCCCCCCCACTTCACGATATAACTTGTCTGTGCCGCAGTCGCCGGAATACCTGCCGTTTCAAAAACAACATCCACGCCAACACCACCCGTCAACTGGTTAACCGCCTCAACCGGATCAACATCTTTTGAATTGATGACATCCGTCGCGCCAAGTTCAATCGCTTTATCCAGATGGCTTTTCACAACATCGGTAACAATGATTCTTGAAGCGCCGTATGCTTTTGCGGCCAGCAGCGTCATCATTCCGATACAGCCGCCGCCCAAAATCGCAACAGAATCTCCGAGCTTCACTTCCCCACGCCGAACCGCATGCAGACCCACCGAAAGGGGCTCCAGCATCGCGCCTTCCAGTGTAGAAAGATTATCCGGAAGCTTGTAGGTTTTAAAAGCCGGGTATGAGATATATCTCAGCATCCCGCCGTTATATGGTGGTGTGGCAAGAAAAACCACATCTTTGCAAAGGTTATATCTTCCACTTTGACACATCTCGCATTTGCAGCAGGGGATACCCGGTTCAAGCGCAACCTTATCACCGATCGCGAAATTATCAACACCTTCGCCAACCTCATAGACATATCCGCCGATCTCATGCCCCAGAATAAAAGGAAGTGAATTTGGGAATATCTTCATGGCATCGCCGTTGAAAAAGTGCATATCCGAACCGCAAATTCCTATATCTTTTACAGTGATACCTACCTCACCTTTGCCGACTTTTGGCATGGGAACTTCCTGAAATTCAAACTTCCGAATACCAGTCATCACGGCTGCGATATTATTCATTAATTACCTCTACTATTCTTCCGTTGTCAGCTATTTTCCTGGGCAATAAACGCTTTTACCGTTTCAACAATTCCGGCTGAATCAAGTTTGCAGTACTTCACCAAATCGTCATAAGGACCCGCGCTCAAATAAACATGCGGAACACCAAGCCGCTTCACCGGAACCGGAGCAATCTTTGCACAAGTTTCGCAGACCGCTGTACCTAGCCCACCCACTTCATAGTGTTCTTCAACCACAACGATTCTGCCCGTTGCTTCCGCGGCTTTCCGGATAATTGCTTCATCAAGTGGTGAAATTGTCGGCATCGTTACCACCATTGCGTTAATGCCCTGAGCGGCCAATGTCTCAGCAGCTTCAAATACGTTTACAGCAATTTCTCCGGTGGTAACGATCGCAACATCTTTTCCCTCGCGCACGACCTTTCCTTCCCCAATGACAAATGCCTCTTCATCGAAGATCTTGTGAATGGGAGCTGTACCAATTCGCAGATATACGGGACCGCCATGGCGTAGCATCGTCCGCATAGCCCCGCGCAGCTGCGATGCGTCAATCGGCGCAAGAACGGTCACGCCCGGAATCAGGCGGACAAGTGCGATATCCTCAAGCCCATAATGAGTCGGACCAAGATCAGAATAGTTAAATCCGCAATTGCGGCCAATGGCTTTTACATTTTGTTGCATATAACCAATATCGATCTTAAACATTTCAAAAGGCCGCGCAGTCACAAAAGGCGCAGGTGCGCAAAATACCGGAACCTTCCCGGCAGTTGCAAAACCGGAAGAAACACCTATGGCACTCTGCTCCATGATGCCCAACTCATAGTATCGGTCCGGATACTTTGCGATGAAACCGGCCATACCTGTACGAGGAGCGCTATCCGTTGAGACGACCACGATATTCGGGTTTGCATCCGCTTCCTGAAGCGTCACTTCACCGATAATCTTTTTCGCATCAAACATTTCGTATTTCATTTTTCTAACTCCGCTATCTTCGCCGCCAATTCTTTCTCAGCCAGTGCCATGTCCTCTGTTGACGGTTTCCAATAGTGGTAATCCACCTGGTTCTCCGCTTTTGAGAAACCTTTTCCCTTTACAGTGTTAGCGACAACAAGGTTCGGTTTTCCTTTTTCAAATGGGACCGCATCGATTGCCGAAACAATTTCTTTCATATCGTTTCCAACAATTTCTTTTGTCATCCAACCAAATCCTTCGAAATGATCCGCCACCGGTTCAAAGCTCATTACATCTTTTGTCTGGCCACTGATCTGAAGCCCGTTACGATCCACAAACAGGACCAGGTTATCCAATCCGTAGTGTGCCGCAACTGCGGCCGCTTCCCAGTTTGATCCCTCAGCAAGCTCGCCGTCGCCGGTGATCACAAAAACACGTGATTTCAGACCATCCTGTTTTTTTGCCAGAGCAATACCACAGGCAAGATTTAGTCCATGCCCCAGAGATCCGGTATTCGCCTCAATCCCGGACAGCTTGTGCATGTCCGGATGTCCCGGGATAGGACTCTGGAACTGACCAAAGGTATCCAAAATACTTTTTTCAAAAAATCCGGCTTCCGCCAGAACAGCATATTGTGCCATTCCTTTGTGTCCCGCCGACAATAGGAAAATGTCCCTGTCAGCTTTTTTGGGATTCTTCGGATCAATATCCATTCCATGGAAGTAAAGCGCAGTTACGATATCGATACATGAATAAGCCGGCCCGAGATGCCCGCTTCCATTTGCTCGGATCATTCGCAACACATTCTGGCGGCTTTTTTGTGCCAATATCTCTAGTTCTTTGATGTTATCTGTTCTCATTTGTCTTTGTTCCTTTACAATTTGCCAACGCATCCGCCATCCGTCGGGCCATTCTTATGATCGGTACCGGCAGGTATTATTTAAACTGCTCATCCTCAAAGGCTGCCAGATTCTTTGAGCCATTCCTGATGCGTTCCACGCGAAAATCAGGAAGACCCTCTCCGAATTTAGTTTCAAGGAATACATCGATCATCTCGCAAGCCATTCGCAGACTGGTAGTGGTTCCACCCAGCGCAATGATATTCGCGTCATTGATAATGCGGCTTTCGCGCGCAGTATAATATGATTCCACCAGTGCGCAGCGGGCGCCCTTATTTTTGTTGGTCGCAATGCTGATACCCATTCCGGTACCGCACATTACCACACCGAAATCAGCTTCCCCGCTGGTAACCGCTTTTGCAACGTTCCGTCCCACAACCATATACGGGACAGCATTATCCATGTCCTGGGTTCCAAGGTCCATAACCTCATAGCCCTTTTCCTTTAAATGGTTCAACACACCTTCTCGTAAACCAAAGCCACCCGGATCTGCCCCAAATGCAATTTTCATTTTTCTCTCCACTTTTTCTTTTTATTTACAGGTTTTATTTGTTTGGATCACCGTTCGGATGGATCACGACTTTCAACGCCGATTTGTCAGTTTTATTCAAATCGAGCGCTTCAAAATAATTATCCAAATCAAACGTGTGTGTTACTAACATACTGACATTGCATTTCCCTGTTTTCATATATTCCACAGCCAGAGGGAAGTTGTTCACTTGACAGCTAACGCCGACATAGGTCTGATTTTTGAAATGTAAATCATTGAGGAATTGTGCAGGATTCTCCATTCTGATCTGAGAATGGTAGCTTCCATATTGCACAAATCTGCCGCCTTTTTTCAGAAACTTCATCAAACTTTGAACCATTGGCCATGCGCCGGAAGTATCAATAATGCAGTCAACACCGTTAGGGAACATTTTTGTCAGAGCAGATTCATGCACTGAAGCGTCATTACGATCAGACAACAGCGTCTCAACGCCGTAACTCTCAAGTGTTTTTAATCGTGACTCAACCAGACCAATTGCGACAGAATGCAGCGCATTTGAGTGGCTGCAAAGCTGCGCCAGAATGAGGCCATGAGGTCCCATTCCACTCACCAGGACATCTTCACCCGGCTGGATATTAGCCCTTTTTAATGCTTCTACCGCACACGCTATGGGTTCCGCCAGACTGGCCTGATCAAAAGGCAATTTCTCGGGAAGCTTTACCACGTTCCGGGCCACAATGCTCATATATTGCGCAAATCCGCCATTTTTGTTATGCCCGTAGGATCCGAAATTTTCACACAACAGCGGTTTCCCGTTTTTACAATACCAGCAATTTCCGCACGGGATCGCGTTATCCGCAGTCACTCTGTCCCCGATTTTCAGATCGGTTACGTTCTTGCCCACTTCTTCAATATATCCCGCAAACTCGTGCCCCGTTATGACTGGATATTCTCCCAAAGCCCCCCCACCGCCAACAGTATCATGACTGATCTCCGCCCATTTACAAATCCCGCAAGCCATGATCTTAATAATTACTTCATCATCACCGCAAGTCGGATACGGCACCATTTTGATGCTCGCATTCAATCGTCCCGCGGCTTCATGCCACAAGGCTTTCATCATATGCATAAAACCACCTCCAGATTAATCAAAATTATATGGCAATTTAGATCATATGTCAATCATATTTAATTTATTCGATCACTTTACAATCAATTAATAATCGAGAGATTATGGGAAGCCTGAGAAATTGGGAAACAAGAAAGAGATTACATTTAGGTTGATAACACCGGGCACCATTCAGTTCGACAAACAGCTTGACAAAATCAAATTCTTTGATCAAACAAGCAGACCGGATATTGACAGTCCAAAGGAAAGGATGAGTAAGTTCGTGTCCAAGCACTCCACTTAATTAATGAGAACTTTTTACAGTCGAATAATAACCAGAAGAAAGGAGGCCATCGCAGGAGAAACAAAGACTACCGGAAAAATCCGGTAACATATACGAATCTACGAAAAAAGAGCAGTGGCAGAGTTTCACCGGTTGTACGAAAAAGTAAGTTTATGAATATCGGCATTTTTGTTCGCTATGCAGCTATTGTTTGGAATGAAACAATGTCTATTCTAATATTAGGGAGGAAAAGCGCGGAAAATTGGCAATTAGAAGGATTCTTATTTGTATAAAATCCAGTTCTTAGAAATTGCCGATTATTTCCCAAGAACAGAATGAGAAAACGCATAATCGTTTACTCTGGATCCATTGATTTCCTTATTGTAAAGATATATCCTGTAAAAGGGTATACATGGTCTTATGTGTAAAGCATCTCTTTGTGCATAAAATAAGTGATTTTTCTGGAATAAGTTCAGATCGAATTTACAAATTTTATCCGGTCTAAAAATAGCGAATTATAATCATACAATAATCAACTTCTCCTTGTTTGCAACGAAATTAATCATTTTCTTATTTGTTCTTGCTTGTATTTTTTTATTTTTTTTGATATTTTCTTGACTTGTTGGACAAAAAAGATGATAATAAATGCAATTAGAAACGTTAATTTTAAATTTGATGGAGAAAAGCGTTGACTTTTTGGAGAATGCCATGAATATCGACGAACGCAGGCAATTAATACTAAGCCACCTGATGGATCATAATATCCTATCAGTAAATAAACTGATCAATACAATTGGTGAATCTCCCGCAACGATCAGGCGCGATTTAACTTTTCTTGAAAAAAACGGCTATATCGTCCGAACACATGGTTACGTGAAGTACATCCCTCCCCCAATTATCAAGAATATTGAAATTTCCGCAGGGAAAATAAGGGTGGCAAAGGCGGCTGCAAGCATTATACCCAGAAACGAGACACTTTTCTTAGATTCCGGGGTTTCTTCAAAAGCGCTTGCTATGGAAATCACCGAAAGAAATGATTTATCGGTTTATACAAATTCTTTATCTGTAGCGAATGTACTCGCTACAAGTAATGTCGCGACATATCTCACCTCCGGATTCTTAGAAGGCCGTCAAGAAGCTTTGGTCGGGCCTGACACAGAAAACTATGTGAGTCAATTCCGTTTCCCAATGCTTTTCCTCACAACAACAGGAATCAGGCCTGATGAAGGACTTGCTTGCGTAACAGCTTCACAAGCGAATTTGAAACGCACTCTTATTAAAGTTTCCGAAAAAGTGATCCTCTTAACCGAAGTCAGTAAGTTCTCCATCGATTCAATAAGAGTATTCGCAAGTTTTAGCGAAATCGATACAATTATTCTTGATGAACCAATCCCCAATTCTAAAATCGAATCTATTCTTCGGAAAAACAACATTTCTATTATCGTAGCCAATGAACTGCACAACTAACTGTTTACTTCTTACTTATTGATAGTATATAGTCCTTTTTTCCTGCATAGAAAAATTATTCCCATAATTTTTCTATGCAAAACAACCAACAACAGATTACTATCCATATCTTTTGATCATCGTGAACACAGTGAACACTGTGGAACGTGAAAAGTAAAAGGCAAAACCTCCTTATAACTATTTTATAAACTAAAATTAGCTTAATCTAATGATAAAAGCTTAGGAGGCCCGATGACGGATCAACAACTTTATGACGTGTGGTGGCAGGACGACACTGCCGGGGAACAATCCATGGAAGACAACCATGCACCGTTCTGGCGCAAACTGCTATCCATGATTGAGGAACAGGACCTCAGCGCGTACAACATTCTGGACTTTGGCTGTAACCAGGGCGGGTTTCTGCGCTTTCTGCACAGTCAGCGCCCATTTGCCAACGGCACCGGCGTCGATCTGGCGACGGGCTCCATCGCGATTGCCAATCAACGTAAAGGGGATCTGCCGCTCAGCTATGAAGCGACAGCCGACATTGAAAAATTCGGGCATGTTTTCGATCTTGCGCTGAGCAGCGCCGTTATCTACCTGATTCAGGATTTATCAAGCCACGCCAGGAAAATTAAATCAGCGTTGAAAGCGGGCGGCGTCTACTACTGCACCTACACCGACTACAGCAAAAACCCAAGCCTGCTGCGCATCAAGAAAGAGATTGATGCCAATGGTTCACTGCCGATGCAGCTGCATGCGCTGGACGACATCGCGCAGGCCTTCTTCGAACAGGGTTTCTCCGTCGCCATCCGCCGCATGCCGCCACAGGGGTATGTCGCGCTGGAGCCACAGGATTCCTGGTTCAACACAATCGCGGACCGCATGCAGTATGAATATGAGCAGGCATATATTTTCCGCTTTACCGCGCCCGAAAACTAAAACGTGATCAAGGGGTAAATATCGTTATCCGGCTGTTTTTACAAGGCGCTGCTCATTCGTTTGCCTTCACCACCGGAACCCACAGTTCATAATTGCTGTGTACGCTTTCCGGGTAAAATTCGAAATAAAGATTATGCTGCTCATTAGGGGCATACCCCGCTTTCGGGATATCCGTGTAGAAAAATTCGTTCCAGGCGTCTATGATGTCTCTGTCTTGAGGATAACCGGAAACGGCATATACCGTTTCCGGAACAGATTTCAACAGCGCATTTTCCGGCGGCTCATTTCCAACACCCACCTCGATTCCCAGCAAATAGCAATACTTTTCGTGAGTCTGTGTGTACCAGGTTAATCCATAATAGCCTTTTTTACTGCCGTGCAGACGCAATAAAATCGATTCTTTATTCGTGCTGAAAAAATCCTTGAATAAACCGGCAAGATCTTGATCATTTTGCGCAAGCGTCGTTTCAACGGCATATCCGCAAACACAGAAAGTTTCTTTATTAATGAGTTTCATCAATATTTTCCTCCAACTGTTTTTACGAATAGGATAGCAAGGTAAACATGACAACGCTATGTCAGATTTTCGCCAGATCGATCGCCTGTTCGATATCGTTGATCAGATCCTCGGCATCTTCCAGCCCAACGCTGAAACGGAAGAACCCGTCATGGAACGCCGCCGGATAGAGGTATTGCCGTTCATCATTTTCGCCCAGAAAAACGATCAGGCTCTCGTCATGGCCGAGTGAAACCGCGGAAGTGATCACCTTTAAATGGCTGACAAAGCGGTTATGCCCGTCGTGATCGGTTTTCAAGCCAAAAGACATCATGCCCGAAAAGCCGTGATAAGTCTGTTTCACAGCCAGATCATGGCGCGGATGATTTTCCAGACCCGGATAGGCCACAAACCGCACCGCCGGGTGCGCTT
>CALCQT010000507.1 GCA_937894825.1 uncultured Anaerolineaceae bacterium | reverse complement strand
AAATCAAAGATTTGATCTTCTTGACCGCGGCATTTATAACGGGATGGCAACCAGCGTCGGCAGAATTCGAGAAGATCAAATCTTTGATTTCCGAATGGTAGCCGTGTCACATAATACCATTCGGGGTGCGGCAGGCGGCGCAATTTTCAACGCCGAACTTTTGGCAAAGGAAAGATTCAGGGATGCATAATACGGAGGATAATGATGAAAAGGGTCAGAATCGGAATCATCGGGTTTGGCAACGTCGGAACCGGCGTTGTTAAGGCGCTGATTGGGAAAAAGGATTTTTACCAAAAGGAATACGGAATTGATTTCCTGATCACGGCAGTGGTCAGTCTGAATAAAGGGGCCGCCTATAATCCGGAAGGCATTCCGCTACCGGCGTTACTCGAGGTTGAAAACCTGAACGATGTTTCAAACGTCCAGCATCCAAACTGGAATGCAATCGCAATGATCCATAACGCGGAGACGGATGTTATTCTTGAGCTCACCAATACGAATCTGGAAACGGGGGAACCGGCCGTTTTACATATCCGGGAATCCATTCTCTCGGGAAAGCATGTTATTACGACCAATAAAGGGCCGATCGCGCTTCATCACAGAGCGTTAAGCACACTGGCGCGTGAAAACAATGTAAAGCTGGGAATTGAAGGGACTGTCATGAGCGGAACGCCCGCGCTGCGACTCGGGACGGAAATTTTATATTCGGCAGGCATCACCGCCGTTCAGGGCATTTTCAATGGCACGACGAATTTCATTTTGAGCGAGATGGAAAATGGGAAAACGTATCAGGAAGCCCTTGCACTGGCCCAGCAGTTTGGTTATGCGGAAGCAGATCCGACTGCCGACGTGGAAGGATATGATTCCGCCGCCAAAGTCGCCATTTTGGCTCAGTTGCTCTTTGGTGAGTTCATTGATCCGTTGAAAATCGAACGGGAAGGCATCACAGATATTACCTCGGAAGATATCCTGGCAGCGCAGAAAGCGGATTCACGCTGGAAATTAATCGGTTCAGTCCGGAAAATTGACAGAAAGGTCATCGCTTCCGTGAAGCCGGTCATGCTGCCTTCTTCAAATCCACTCAGCAATGTTACCGGCGTTACCAACGCCATTCAATATGAAACGGATTTATTAGGGCCGGTATTTTTGATTGGCGCCGGGGCCGGCATTATTGAAACCGGCTTCGCTGTTGTGCAGGATCTGCTTTCAATCTTTGCATAATTGGATTGTTTTACTGATAAATCATGATGTAGAGTTTAAAGTAGAAAACTTTCAGTAAACGACGCACGTACCAAGGGACAACCGTCGCGAATGCTGCGCGATGGTCGCCCTGGTCCGCTGCGAAAGCGGATGATTGTGAACGATAGTGAACGCCAAAAGGATGGTTCTGACTTTTGTCTATACGCAAATTTCAGGACCATTCCCTATATCGGCCACAGTGAGCGGTCAAAAAGAAAAGCCAGCGACTCAAACAGGAATGGCTGCATACCAATCCAGAAAAACCCGATCAGTAACCCGAGCAAAAATCCACCCACAATATCAAAGAAATAATGAACGCCGGTCATCACCCGGGAAAAAATCATCCCGACCGCCCAGAACAGAAAAATGAGCGGCAATGGCAATACAAACGTATAAAAAGAAAAAACGAGGATCAGCCCCGCGCGGACCGCATGCCCGGACGGAAACGAATGCGGATCATGTCTGCGGTAGACCCCACCCCACGCGCCTGCAGGCCGCTTCCGGCGGATGAGGCGTTTCAACAAAAAAATGAACACCGCTGTCACTGCGATTCCAAGTCCCCAAAAAACTGTCATGCGCTGCAGTCCACCCGATGAAAAAGACCAGATCAAAAAAAGAATCCCGCACCAAAGCCATGAATCACCACTATGCGCAAAAATCGCGGCAATCCGGAATCCAATGCTCTTTTCATCATCAATTCGCAACTTCTCTGAGATCTGTTTGTCAAGACGATCAATGCGATTCAATTTACACTCACTCCCAAAATGTCTTTTGACACCCCATCCACCTTAGGAGTCAATCATATTCTTCATTTGTCATCCAGGCAAGTCAATCATCTTGTAATTTCAAAATAAAAGCCTCAAACAACAAATGTTACGCCTCTGATGCCAAAGAATCGAAAACCGATCATTTTTCGATAAAATTCACCGTTTGTGAAATGAATAACACCTCATCAGGGCTTAACTTTTTCCCCTTTATTGTCTATAATAGAGAAGTGAACACAAAATTCGATTTCAGCTTTCGAAAATTTGCCGTCAAAGACCTTTAGACCTCAGGAGGAAATAAATGACGCTGATTTACGCCCTGATTGCAGTGGCTCTTCTTTACTCTGCATATAATGCAGCCCGGCCCAAAGGTTTGCTGAACGCCGCTTTATGGCTGGCAGCGACCAGTTGTCTGACATCATTATTATTATATCTGATGGGTTCACCCGGAATCGCAGTCATCGAACTCAGCGTCGGCGCGGGATTGGTAACAGTCTTATTTGTCTTCGCCATCAGCATCATCGGAGACGAAAAAATTGAATCTAAAATTTTCATCCCTCGCATTGCCGCGCTTGTGATCACGCTGTTATCCTTTGGCACGCTGGCTGTCATTTGGATCAATAATTCTTCGCCGGTTTTTTCGCACACTCCTGCCCGTATTTTGGCAGATACCATCTGGAGCGATCGGAAAATCGATATCTACGTGCAAGCCGCCCTGATTATTGCCGGTGTCCTGGGTATCATGATTCTCATCGCCCCTGCCGTTATCCCGCATGATAAAAAGGAGCCAAAGCAATGAGTTATGTAATTATTATAGCGATTTTAGGATTGTTGGGAATCGGATTTTACTGTCTGTTATTAACCCGCAATTTGCTGAAATTAGTGGTTGCACTTCAGATTTTGATTAAAGGTGCTTTGTTGGCGATCATTTTCGCCGGAAGCCTGACAGACAAAATGGAAACTGCGCAAAGCATGGCCCTCACTGTCATCATTGCGGATACGATTGTTGCCGTGATCGGTCTCG
>CALCQT010000506.1 GCA_937894825.1 uncultured Anaerolineaceae bacterium | reverse complement strand
ATTTTTTATATACCTTTGGTTTGGAAATTATGAAAACGTCTCAGCGACCCTTCACACAGACCGACGGTTAGATAGTATTCCAACCACCATCAACATTGAGAAGCTGACCCGTTGTATAGGAAGAAGCGTCTGAAGAGAAATAAATCAACGCGCCGTCCAATTCACCATCTCTGCCAAATCTTCCCATGGGACAACGCATTCCAACGAACTGCTTAAACCCATCATTACTTGTCGCGCCGGCTGTCATTTCAGAAGGAAAATATGCAGGCCCGATGGCGTTAACCGTGATATTGTACTTGGCCCATTCTGCCGCAAGCGACTTCGTAAGCATCTGAACGGCACCTTTCGAAGTGCAATAGGCGGAAATTGTTTCAACGGCAGCGTTGATAACAGTATTGCTGTGTAATGAACCAATGTTGACAATTTTCCCGTAATTCTGCTCGATCATTATCTTGCCGACTTCCCGCGCGAAAAGATAAACACCTGTCACATTCACATCAATGACAAAATCCCAATCTTTTTTGGTTTGTGACTCCGCTTTCTCGCCAACAGCTACCCCCGCGTTGTTTACGAGAACATCAATCCTGCCAAACGCCTCTTTGACCGTTTGAACAGCGGCGATTATTTCTTCTTCTTTGGAAGCGTCACATTTGATCGCAATGGCTTTGGTCCCTGATTCGTTTAACTCCTTCGCCAAGGCATCGAGCCTTTCTTTTCTCCGCGCAACCAACGCCAGGCTGGCGCCTTGTTTTGCTAAAGCGCGGGCGAACTGTACACCAAGACCGGACGATGCACCGGTAACAATTGCGACTTTTCCAGTTAGATCAAAAAGTCCACTCATAATAAGTACTTTCCCTCATTTCTGTTATAGGATTAATTCACTACGTCACTAATTGTGAAAATTATAACGTATTTGTCGCGAAAATAAAATCGTACAATTTTTATAAAAACAGCTTCATTTGAAAATGGAAGGGAATCAGGGAATAAAATCTCAAAACGGAATGGGGCTTCTCGCTTCAGGTAAAGATTGAAATCTATCTGTCTATAATTTTCAAAATATGGGAGGCAGATTTTTTCAGATGACAAAAAAAAAGAAAGGCATAGCTTCTTTTGGAGAATGCTATGCCTTTTAATATCAGCGATAGGAATCTTGATAGATTTTCAGGCAATCCGCATCGGACAACGCCACACGATCCACTTTGAACAGACCACCCATGGTGTGTCTTGCATTTTTTACCAGCTCCGGCAATTCTTCCTGCGTAATGCCGTAATCCGACATTTTCAGAGCATCAACCCCGCAGCGCTTTTGCAGGTCAACTAATGCCGTCACAAAATCAACCGCCTGGGTCGCATCGGGTTTGCCCAACGCTTTGGCCATCGCGACCAACTGGTCATCCACCGCACCGGATGCCGCAAAAAAGGTATAGTATGCCTTACTGATCATAATCAACCCGGCGCCATGCGGCAGGCTGGGATGAAACGCGCTCATAGCATGCTCAAGCGAATGCTCGGAAGTGCAACCGGAAGTGCTCTCGACGATGCCGGACAATGTATTCGCCAGCGCAACCTTTTCGCGTGCGTTCAGGTTTTTCCCGTCTGCCACAGCGTCGGCGAGGCTTTCGCCAATCAGTTCGATCGCTTTCAGCGCGAACAAATCACTCATCACACTGGCTGTTTTATTAATGACACCTTCCGTGCTATGGAACAGAGCGTCAAACCCCTGATAAGCGGTCAGTTCCGGCGGAACCGTGAGCATCAGCTCCGGATCAACGATGGAAAAGACTGGGAACGTGAAGTCCCAACCGGAGCCAATTTTTTCTCCGGTCTCTTCGTTGGTGATCACTGTCCATGGATCCGCTTCGGTTCCGGTACCGGCAGTTGTCGTGATCGCCACAACCGGCAAGGCGCCATTCGCTGGAGTTTTCCCTTTACCGCTTCCGCCGCCAATGTAATCCCAATAGTTTCCGTCATTGGTCGCCATGACGGCAATGGCTTTGGCAGAATCAATGGTGCTGCCGCCTCCCAAACCAATGACGAAATCGCAGCCATTTTCTTTCGCGAATGCCGCGCCTTCCTGAACATGACTCAGGATCGGATTCGGCAGGATCTTGTCAAACACAACATGAGTTATGCCGGCTTGATTTAACTGTTTTTCGACCCGCTCCAGATAGCCATTGGCTCGAATTGATTTCCCTGCGGAAATAACGATAAGCGCCTTTTTCCCGGGGAAATTCTGCGCATGAAGATTCTCTAACTGCCCGCGCCCGAAAAGAATTCTGGTCGGAACATAATAATTAAAATTCATAAATCTCGCCTCCAACTTTTTTTATCTTTGTATTTGCATTAATCATAGCGCTTAGAGTCAGCTCAAAGTCAAGAGTAAATTGGAAAGTGATACCAAGCGTATCCTTTCATTATCTCAACTTCATGAGTGGGGGTGTCATTTTCGCTGAATCCTCATAGGGATGAACGCATCGCTGATCAACAACACAAGAATATGCAATATCCTTGACCGCTGAGGATACCTATGCTAAAATCTTTCCCGTTGAGTGAAACAGGCAAAAACAAACCTGAAGAACTCTGGGGGCGTGGTGTAGCGGCTAACATGCGGCCCTGTCAAGGCC
>CALCQT010000505.1 GCA_937894825.1 uncultured Anaerolineaceae bacterium | reverse complement strand
TCGGCGTACTTCGTCTTCACCAAGCTCAGGTTGCATTTACTTTGTCAATTCACCAAGGAGACAGCACGGTTTGAGCACTGCTGTGCGCTCAACATTTGCACAAAACAGCGGCAAAAATGACACGTGTGTCAATCAGCGCGATGATCGTGCGGCCCCCTCCGTCGGATTTGATTTTTGCCGCCGAAATCAAGGATAATGTGGATGTCAATCGGATTCGCGTGAATAAGCGCAGGAATGTTTTACAATTAAGATACCTTGGAATCGGTTGTATGACGTAAACCAATAAGGAGCCGAATGAAACCTGAAATTTTTCTTGATTTATACAGAAACCTGGAACAGTTGGTCAAAGGGAACTACGCTGGAAGGAAATTTGAAAGTCCAATCATAAATTTCAGCAATTCACAGCAGGGCAAACCTTACAAGGAGGAACTGAACGCCATCCGTGAAATCCGAAATCTTTTGGTCCATCTTCCAATGATCGACGGGACATACCCGATTGAGCCTTCGGATGAAATTGGCGCCGCGTTACAAGAGGTCATTGAGAGTATTGAACACCCATTGAAAGCAATGGATTTTGCGGTGAAAATTGAAAACATTATGAAAACCAAGCCGGAAGATAATGCATTCCAGATCATGACCAGAATGGAAGAAAATGGATATTCACATGTTCCGGTTGTCATGAATGGGAAGCTCGATGGCGTCTTCAGCAAAAGCACAGTATTTTCCTGGCTGATCAATCACGGAAATAAAGATATCCATAAAGAGATGCTGATTCAGGATTTTGAGGTTTTCACACGGATCAATTCCCCTCACAGCGAATACTATGAGTTTGCAGCCAGAAATGCGCTTTACATCCAGGTGCGGGAACTGTTTGAGAAAACTTATCAGCGTAAATCCCGCCGGCTTGCCGCCATGTTCATCACAGAAAACGGGCATGAAAATGAACGGCTGCTCGGCATGATCACCCCCTGGGACGTATTAAAGAACGGGCCAAGGCAGTGAGTGTATCCGGACACATGCTTATTCGACAGCGGACCTTCTAGATAAAAACGCGTGTGGAACTGCCGGAACTTTGACGGTATTCCTGCGGCGTCATCCCCATTACCCGCTGAAAAACACGACAGAAATAACTGTGACTGCCAAATCCCGAAGCCAGCGCCACATCCAGAATTGAATCCGAAGAGGCACTGAGAAGCGGCCGGCTGTGTTCAATTCGCAGCCAGTTCACATAAGATGAAAATGTCATGCCGGTTTCCTGGCAGAGATAACATTTATTCACATTCAGATGCAGCGCGGTTTCTTCCAGGCTTACACCCCTTGTCAGATTCAGCCGGATATATTGAACAGCCCGCTGAACCTGGTACGCATAAGCCTCAGTCCGATCCGCACCATGCTGCTGATCAAGATGGGTCTGTGCAATTCGATGCAGCAAATCTGTCAAAAAAGGCAATGAGGTCTCAGGTTTGAACGGAAATTCACTACAGGAAACATCTTTCACATAGGGACCAAAAGCAAAGATCCCCCGCAAAGGTGCACTCGGGTCTGCGTAAACAGCGGTAAAGAAAAGTTCCTTCCGCTGCGTATCGGCATCGACTTGCCCGGCAAAAGGGTAGGAAACAGTAGCATACAGTTCTTCGGATAATTGCAGTAATTTAATTGCCTCATCAACAGCAGACCCCCATTGCGGGCGGCAATCGCCCCCGGTTTTCGCTCCACAGTAAACATCCAAACAATTTCCGGTATGATCAAACCCTCCGATAACTAAACCGGTACAGGCATGAAAATCTTTCAGTGTTTTCTTAATAAACCAATCCACTTTACCTCAAACAATTCCTTTCCTAAGAATTTGCCACCCCCGTTCTGCAACCAATGCCGCATTCAAATTCATGTCAATATCGTTCAAATTAAGTCAATCTCGTTTAAGCACGGCGACACTTTTTCATTATAATCACGAGTTAGATATTACTAACTTTAAAAGTACCTTGAAAATCCGGAGGATGATTGAAAAAAGCCATCCCCGTAATATTGCTGTTGGCACTCTGCATTGGGTCCCTGTTCATCGGTGTTACGGATATCCACATCAAAGACCTGTTCATGCTTGAACAGAAAAAAACCACCGTCATGGTCATCAGCCGTATCCCCAGACTGCTAAGCATCCTTTTATCCGGGATGGGGATCTCTGTCGCCGGCGTAATTATGCAGATGATCGGCGCCAACCGGTTCTTATCCCCCACCACAGGCTCCACCACTGAATGGGCTCGCTTGGGGGTCCTAACGGCAGTTCTGGTGACGCCATCCGCGACTGTTTTTCAGAAAATGGGTATTGCCTTTCTGTTTGCGTTTGGCGGAACACTGCTCTTCTTATACCTGATGCAGATCGCGCGCCTGAAAGACGCGGAACAGGTTCCACTGGTGGGAATTCTGTTCGGCAACGTGGTCGGAGCAGTCACAACGTACATTGCATATCAAAATGATCTCATCCAGAATATTACCTCCTGGATGCAGGGCAGTTTCACCATGATTTTAAAGGGGCGATATGAATTGCTGTATATCGGTCTGCCGTTGCTGGCACTGGCGCTTCTCTATGCCGACCGCTTCACTGTCGTTGCCATGGGGAAGGACATCTCCGGAAATCTGGGCGTTCGTTACTTTTCGACACTTCAAATCGGCGTGGTCATCATCGCGCTGATCACTTCCGGGATCCTCGTCACAGTCGGGTCCGTACCTTTCGTCGGAATCGTGATTCCGAACATTGTACGCATGATTTACGGTGATAATCTGCGAAAAAATCTGGTCCCGATCGCGCTGTTGGGCGGAAGTTTCGTCCTGCTCTGCGATATTGTCTCAAGACTGATCATTTATCCGTTTGAAGTGCCCATCGGAATTTCCGTCGGTATTATCGGCTGCGTGCTGTTCCTCATCCTGCTGTTTAAGGGAGGTCCGCGTGAAGCCCGCTAAGAAATTATTGATTTTGGCGTTGATTACGCTCGGATTGGCGCTGTTGTTCCTGCTGTGGGGGTTGACAGCGAAAAATTGGGACTATAACCTTCCGCGTCGACTGATCAAACTGTCCGCAATCGGTCTGACCGGTTCCGCAATTGCCTATTCAACCGTGATGTTTCA
>CALCQT010000504.1 GCA_937894825.1 uncultured Anaerolineaceae bacterium | reverse complement strand
CGGTATTGTCATGAATGCCGCCGAGGAAAAGGACGAGACAACCAAATTCAAAGCGGCATCCGCTGCGTTCTGAAAATTTTCCAGAGACGCGCCGGGAGCCAGGCATCGCAGGTCAAACCCCTGGTTTGTGAGCGCAGGCAGGAGGGATGGCAGCGGAATATGATCCTCATCCGGAGCCCGCCCCAAAACATTGATCCGCCGCGGATTCCGCGCTGTCCTGAGCATCAACCGCTCCAGCGCCTCCATCGTCTTCCATGAACCGGGAGGATAGCTGGTATTTTTGAACTGTCCCAGCATCACGAACGTCACCCGCGCGGAAATTTCAGGCTGGATCTCATGGATGATGCCCTCGATATCCTCGCCGATCAGTTCCGGCACGCAGGTCGCGATCAGCAGGATGGCCTTCGCTCCAGCCCGGTCCATCTGCCGCAAGGCATCCGTCACCCCGTCCCGGCAGCCAAATACCACCTCACGCCCGTCCAGCACATAGAGCCAATGCAATTCGCCGTGTTTCCCTTCCGGTTTGGGGCTGAACAGCCGCGAATGCGTGGCGCATTCCGGCATCCCGACCAACAGGGAGGACAAGCCCTGGATATCTTCCACAATCACCGAGGCGATCCGCATCGGACAATGATTACCGGGGGATACGGCAGGCGACAGAAATTTTATCCCGGTAGGGGATTTTACAGCGGACAACCGCTTCAAATGTCTCAATTCATCCATATTCTCAGATTTATCCTAACAGGTGACCGGCCAGCGCTTTGTAATGAGCTGTCATATCGGAATCCGGGAAGGCCTCCACCACGGTTTTCCCCAGCGCTTCGGCCTGCTGCACGACCGGATCGCGCGGCAAACGGTAAAGGACCGACGCCTCGATCTCAGCGGCAGCTTTATCCACAATTTCATTTTCATTTTCGATATTTTTTGCATTGAGAATCAGACCCCGTAATGAAGCATAACCGCGCTTGCCAAAATTTCGGACGGCCTGAGCTATATTTGAAGCCGCATAAAGCGACATCATCTCGCCGGAAGTAACAATGCAAACTTCATCCGCGTACCCGCCGCGGATCGGCATGGCGAAACCGCCGCAAACCACATCCCCCAGCACATCGTACAACACGACGTCGGGTTGATAAACCGTATAGGCATCCAACTCCGCCAGTTTTTCAAACGCGGTGATAATACCACGTCCGGCGCAACCCACGCCGGGGATCGGACCGCCGGATTCCACGCACAGAACGCCGCTGGTACTCTTGACCACCAGATCATTCAGTTCGGCATCACCATTGAGCCGCAATGTATCCAACACAGTGGGGATGTTTTTTCCACCGGTCAGGTTGCGGGTGGAATCCGCCTTCGGATCACAACCAATTTGCAGCACCGTCAGCCCGATGGCAGCCATCGCCGCCGAAACGTTCGATACCGTGGTCGACTTGCCAATCCCCCCTTTTCCATAAACCGCAATTTTTTTCATCCACGAGCCTCCTCGTTAGAATTCCATCCTGTCAATTCACACCGTCTTTAATCAGATCGTAGGAAATACAAACCGGTCGTCCGGTGCGTGGTTCTGTCACAATCTCCGCATCAATACGGAACGTCTCCTTCAATACATCCGCAGTCATCACCACCTCCGGTAACCCGTGCCGGATGACATCCCCGCCCCGAATCGCGATCATGTAATCTGAAAAGCGAGCCGCCAGATTCAAGTCATGCAGGACCATCACAATCGTGCAGCCCTGTTCCCGGTTCAGGCGGAATAACAACTCCAGGATTTCAAGCTGATAAGCCAGATCCAGATAAGTGGTCGGTTCATCCAGGAGAATCAGATCCGTCTGCTGTGCCAGCGCCATCGCAATCCATACCCGCTGCCGCTGACCGCCGGAAAGATTGTCCACCGCCGTCGTTTCATGCTCAGAGAGTCTGGTAACGTCCAAGGCCCATTGAATAATCTTTTTGTCCTCCGGTTTGAGTTTTCCAAAACCGCGCTGATGCGGAAAACGGCCATACGCCACCAGCTCACCCACCGTCAACCCGGCCGGGGCTTGCGGAGATTGCGGCAAAATCGCCATCTTCTGCGCCACTTCTTTCGTGCTCAGACTCCGGATGTCATGTCCATTCAAATAAACCATGCCGCCTTTCGGCTTCAGAATACGGCCGACGGCCTTTAATACCGTGGATTTTCCACAGCCATTGGGGCCGATGATGGATGTAATCTTTTCCTGCGGAATTTGCATATCCAGGTCGTCCACCACAAGATTTTCGCCATACGCGACGGCTAAGTTTTCGGTTGCAATGCTATTGATCAAAATGTCTTCCTTCGTTATCGCCTTACCAGCAGATAAATAAAATAGGGCGCCCCAATAATCGCAGTCATAATGCCGGTCGGTATAGAAGAAGGTTGGATCAGCATCCGTCCCAGTGTATCCGCGATGCAAACAAGAACCGCTCCCGTCAACGCGCACACCGGCAGCAAAATCTGATGTTTCGGACCCACCATCCGTCTGGCCAAATGCGGAGCGATCAACCCAACAAAGCTGATATTCCCGCCCACGCTCACGCAGCACGCCGCCAGCATCACCGCAACAATCAGGATCTTGCGGCGTTCCTTTTCGACGGGCATCCCTAAAGCGAGTGCGACTTCATCCCCCAGGTTCAGCACGTCAAGCGACTTTGCTTTATAAAGACAATAGGGAATCAACACACAAAGCCAGGGTAAAAGCGTCAAAACATACTGCCAATTCGCCCCCCAAATTTGTCCGGCCTGCCATCCGGACACAATGCTGAATCGCATATCGTCCAGATTGACAATCAATATCGTTGTCAAAGCCGAAATGCCCGCCTGCACCGCGATTCCGGTCAGAATCAACCGCTCACTGGAAATCCCTTCCTGTTTTTTATAAGCCAGCAGATACACACTGATCGCCGCACCGGCGGCGCCGATCAGTGCTAAAAAAGGCAGTGTAAAGATAGAAGAAAAATTGGTTATGCCCAATAGAAGCGCATACAAAATGACCATCATCCCCGCACCGGCATTGATCCCCAAAAGCCCCGGTTCCGCCAGTGGGTTTCGGGAAATTCCCTGAATAAGGCACCCCGACAGGGCCAACCCGGCGCCGATCAGGATCGAAATCACGATGCGCGGCAAACGATATTGAAAGAGGATCAGTTCATGCGTGGCTGTGCCTTTGCCTGCCACAGTGTTGAGTGTATCCAAGATAGAAAGCTTGGAATAACCTGCATTCATACTGACAAAAAGTGAAACGAGCAATAAGAACAAACCACCCATCAGGATCAGCAGATTCCGCAGTGCCAGCCTTCTTTTATATTTCAAAATCGCTTCCCGCGTCATAATGATTTACTGCTCCTCTGGTTCCGGGCAAGATACAGGAAGAACGGCACGCCGGTAATTGCGATAAGCGCTCCAACGGGAATTTCCGCGGGTGGGTTCATCGTGCGCGCCCCGAGATCAGCAGCGACCATCAGCAAACTGCCCAGCACCGCTGAGACCGGCACAATCAGGCGATAATCAACCCCGACCAGGAAACGGGTAATATGGGGAATAATTAGTCCAATAAAGCCAACCGCACCCACAACTGATACCGAAATTCCCGCCAACACCACGACAATCACTGAACAGAACGCATTGATCAGCTTTATATTTGCCCCCAACCCTTTAGCAACCTCTTCGCCAAGGCTCATGAGAGAAATTTGTCTGGATGCAGCGATGGCACAGGCCAATGCGCCCAATATAAAAGGGGTCATGATGGCAACCTGATCCCAGGACGCCGCCGAAACACCACCGACGGTCCAAAACATAATGTCCTGCGAAACATCAAAACAAAGCGCAATCCCCTGGCTCAGCGCAGTCAGCAGCGCACTAATTGCCGCTCCTGCCAGGACCATGCGCATGGGAGCAGTCCCACCGCGCCGCAAAGAAGCTACGCTCATCACCATGACCGCCCCCAGCGCAGCCCCTGCAAAGCAAATCAGAATTGTCTGAAGGTACGAAAGTGACGGGAAAAAAGCGAAACTGACTGCCAATGCAAAACCCGCGCCCGCATTCAGCCCCATCAAACCGGAATCCGCCAGTGGATTGCGGGTGACGCCCTGCATCACCGCGCCAGCCACAGCCAGTGCCGCCCCCACCAACGCGCTGGCAATCACACGCGGAAGACGCAGATCAAGGACAATGAGATGATGACTGTTTTGCGGATCAAATCTGAATAAAGCCTCAAAAGCCGTCAGGGCGGAAATATCAGACACGCCCCGGGTGATAGAGAATGCCATCAGCGCTACTAACACCCCCAATCCCGCGAGAATAAGGACAAACGCCATCCAGGAATGATTCCATTTTGCGATTTGAAGCGTTTCCTGCCGTTGTTTCATGGTAAATAAACCTCGATCGTATTCAAACTGTTTTGCGAAGATAGGACGGTTGAGATCAAAAATTCAAGCAGCCGAAATTCAATATTCTTTCCGCTTACCGCGCTGTACCCGGGGAGTTGATACATTTCGTTTGTCTCAGGCATTTCATTCGTTCAAAACCGCTGCACTGCAAAACAGGAAAGAGGGCAGAATAAAAATAATCTGCCCTCAAAAATTACGAATGGACAATCAGATTCAATTTATTCCTGCGAATACAATTCTGTCAGTTTTTCAGCGGCAAGGCGCATGGTCAACGGGCCAAAAGTGTTCATTTCTTCGTCAAAATAATAAACCCGCTCATTTTTTACCGCGTCGAGAGAATTCCACACCGAAGAGGATTTCAGGCTCTCCACAAAAGCGACGGAAGCGTCATAATTATGCTGGAATACAATGTAGTAGGGATTCATGTCGGCTACCGCTTCAAGTGAAATGTTTTCTGCGGGGAATCCCTCCGGTTTTGTGATTTTGAAAGTATCATAATAGGCCGCGCCGCCAAGGGCGATGAAGTTTTTCCCGTCCGTGCGGAAAAGCGCGAATGTCCGGTCCGAATACGCTTCAAGGATAGCATTGGCGTCCGCAATCGTTCCTTCGATATCCGTTATGATTCCGTCGACTTCAGCTTCCTTGCCAAAGATTTCTGCGCAAAAGACAAGCTGTTCCTGCCATGGCGCGCCATAATTAATGAACACCACAGGAGCGATTTTGACCAGTTGATCATAAATCGCATCAACGCCTCGATGATTCACAAAAGTGATGATCACATCCGGATTCGATTCAAGAACCGCTTCGAGATTAATTTCCAGCGAGCTTCCCAAATCCATCATATCAAGATCATCGACATAGGGGCCATACAGCTCAGACCCGCCGAGATCAGAGAATTCGCCCAGCAGGTTTGCGCGTGCCGTTGCGGTCGGGAACACGCCCAGCACGAGGAAATATTCGAGCGGATAGGTGTGCAGCATCGTAACTCGTTCCGGTTGGGCTTCCAACACCACCTCATGCCCGGCTGCATCTGTGATGGTCCGCGGCCAACCGACAGTCTCATCAGCAGCAGACACAGGAGAAAAACCGGTCAGAATTCCGGTTAAAAGCGTCAGCAGTACAAGCAGTCCCATTAATTGTTTCATGATCACTCCTCCAAAAGAACAATGGTTTGTTATAACTAACTCACCGAGCCAGTATAACAAACCATAATTCATAATGGAATGGAGTGACCCTAAAACTCAGATGGATTATTCCTGAATTGTTCTCGAAAGCTGCTGGGGGACGTTCCGAACCGTTTCCGGAATATTCGGCTGAAATACAAAGCATCCGAATATCCGACATTTCTGGCCACCTCCTGGATCGGAACATTGCAGGTAGTCAGCATTTCTTTTGCACGGTTCAATCGATATGTAATCAGGTAGTCTCCCGGCCCGCCGCCGGTATATTTATTGAACACGTAGAACAATCGATTTTCATTAACGCCACTGTATTCCGCCAGGCTGTGCACAGTCATATCTTCCATATAATGATTATGGATATAAGAAGAGACCTGTTCAAATAATTCCTGAGCGTTACTGTCCTTTTGAGGACAGGCGCAAATAAAAATTTCTTCCAATATGCGGCGAAAAAGGTTTTCGGTCTGAAACACAGGCAAGACGCCCGATTCATTGAATGTCTGCCATAACCGCCGCAACAAGGTCGTCAGATGAAGACTTTGCCGAACTGAAAGTTCAAAATGCGTGTCCGGCAAACTGAAATCCGTTTTCCGAAAAGTCTGCAAATCATATAACACGGAAATGAACGTCCATTTTGAATCCCCGATCACACGCTTATCAAGATTCATGTTCGCACCGCCATGAATCACATTTCCAATATAGGCCGTATAGGGTGTGCCATTAAAATGGTATTCCGCATTCCCACGCAGCGGAAAAATAAAACCGGGAAAAGGCGCCGATATCTGAGAGCCGACATTGCCGGAGGGAACGGTATAGTAATACACGCCCTGAATTTGAATTGCATTGTTTGTAAAATGATTTATCAGATCGTTGAATTCAATTTCCATAAGACAGATTCGATTGCCCAACAAAACAACTTCATGCGTGCTTTCAAAAAAAAAGGCCGCCTGTTTATTCCAGTGTCTGAATTTGCCGCCTGTTCGTCCCCTGCTAAAGTTACCGCTTTGGCGCGGCGGTCGGCGTCGAGGTGGGTACCAGCGGCGGCCCATTATGCACCAGACTGCGGTAATCCGAACAGTCACAAGCCCGCGCCGTGACCGAAAAGCGGCGCATTTGACCAAGATACGGTTGGGTACCATTTTCCACCGTCCAGCCATCCATGACGATCGGAATCACACCACCAGCCGAAATCCATTCACCGTTATATTTCCGGGCAATATGGACGTGCGTCCCAGTCGAAGTTCCGCCGTCACAGGAAGGATGTCCAAGCGGATCGCCGGTGTTTACAACCGTTCCGGCAGGGGGGATCGAATCCGTCAACAGGTGCAAAAACAGGATATTCCAGCCGGTTCGTTCATCCCCGTCGCCATCCAGATCCAGAATCGCCACACCGGTTTCCTTCCGCACGATGATCCCGCCAGCAGGCGCCAGCACCCATTCGGCGCTATAAACGCAACCGCTCGATTCCGAGGGCGGTGCAAAATCAATTGCGGCATAGGAGGCTCCGCTGCCCCAGGCAGGATGCGGTCCGCCAGTCAGCGCCCAGCTTTTCCCTTCAGCAAAAGGCAACAGCATCTCCGGCTGCCGCAGACTGCCCGGGATATTCTCCGACTGCTCAGGAAATACCTGACCAAATAACTGCTCATACGTTTTTCGAAAGCCCTCGGGGCTGATTGCCCGGTAAAAACCGTCCGTGGTTTCGGTGTCCGCAAAATAACGCTGCAGCGCTGCAGTCGCCGCGTTCTGCCAGGGGTCTATGCGAAACAGCGAACCATCTTCCAGCTCAAATTCCAGCAGATTCCCTTCCCGATAAGAATAGTACATATCGTTCAGGTAATCCGCCAGTTCATTCAATTGTGAACTAAGCGGAAGGCAGTTGTCGCCCACAAATCCCAATGCGGCGCCGGCGTCAATATTCTCCGGACGGCGCGGATTGGTCAGCGCACCGGTTTTATACTCAAGAATTGCCAATAGGAGACGCGGGCTCAGACTGTAGTCTTTCGCAATGTACTCGACCATTTCACCACCTCGCCGATTTTCTTTTCCGGTATAAGCAGTGAAATATTTAAACCAGCCAGGCTGACGATCTGTAAAACCGCGTGCCGAGAATCCAATCTGCGCCGGACTGTTTACAAACAGCGCATCCGACAAAATCGGGAATGAACTGCCCCATTGGCTGCGGTAATAAATCGGGATTTTCATGGGGAAACCGGCAGGAAAAGTGGTCGCGTCCGGAGGAATCTGCGGGTTAGCCAGCCGAATTTCCTCTTCGCTGGTATGAAAACGCGCCGCCAATGCGGATAAAATATCGCCGGATTGCGCAATATAATCCACCAACTCGCCCGGCATATAGTTCGGGCGGGGATTATCAAAACCGTAAAAACCTTTTTCATTATCAGGACCCGGAACAGGCGGTTCAGGTTCTTCCAGGGGAGGCTGCTCCGGGATTGGCCTGGCCTGCGGTGAAGGAGGGATTTCCTGGCGGTCGCTCCCGCAGCCGCCGACGATCAACGATAGCAGCAAAAGAATGCAAACCGCCGTATATTTTTTAATCCAAAGATTGCTCATTTTCCCGATTCTAACATAATTGATGTGGGTGTCAAAAACACAAAGCCTCGTTTTCGGAAACATTATTGGTTTTACCCGCGACGCGGACAAAACCAATAACAAATCTGTCATGCAAAGATCATAAGGAAATCTTAATGATAAATTAGTGATTCCTGAGAGCCGTAGGAATTCGCCAACACCAGTTCCGAACCGCGCTGCATTCCACCAAA
>CALCQT010000503.1 GCA_937894825.1 uncultured Anaerolineaceae bacterium | reverse complement strand
GCGATATATACTTACCGTTGTGCAATATATAAGACGTTCGATGATTGCGAAGCGCGAATTATGACGGCTTTCGTATTTGTTCTGTGCAGGCTATTTCATCAGGAAAAGACAGGGAAAATTCCAGAAACAGTTGGATGAGGCAGAACAGTAAGCACAAGTGAATCAACAGTGACTTGAAAGGTTGATATTTCAAATGAAAAAAATCTGGTTAAACCCCGCACTATTGTTGGTTGTCCCTGTGTTCCTTTTACAGGGATATGCGTTCTATGACGGCGTGTCATACGATGCACTGGCTCCTTTTTCTACGCCGGTAACCAAAGCCGCAATCCCTTCGCGTACCATCATCGCGCTTGGCGAAGCCACGCATGGCAACAAAGAATTTACACAATTGAAGAAACAGATATTTGAGTACATTGTGACGCAAAATGGTGTTCGTGTCTTCGCCATTGAGGGAGATTTTGGAGGCAGCCAAAAGGTGAACGCCTACATTCAAACCGGCGAAGGTTCCGCCGAGGATGCTGCCAAAAGCATCGGATTTGCTATCTACCGAACGCAGGAAATGGTGGATCTGCTGGCGTGGATGCGGGATTTCAACGCATCAAGGGAGTCCAGCGACCAAATTCGTTTTTACGGTTTTGACATGCAGCGATATGATCATAATAAAGAAGAGCTTTTCTCTCTGCTTTCGAATGCTGATTCTGAACTTTCTGCTTCATACGAACAAACCCTGGCAGTTTTCACGGACAAAAGCATGAATGATTTGGATCAAGGAACCATAAAAACGGCGCTTGAGCGTTTAGAGGAGCTCAATAAAAAGCTGGCGTCAGGAAAAGACGCAATCATCGCTGCGACTTCTGAAATGGAATATGACTTGATGCAGCAATATGCCACTTGCCTTATCGAAAATACGCAACTACGGATTACCAGTAATTATGGCACTGAACGGGACGCCTTCATGGCAGACAAAGTAAGTTGGCTGCTGGCGTTTGAAGAAAAGTATTACGGCTCCCGGAATATATTTATTACGGGTCACAACAGCCATATTGGGAAAACCACCGTCACTGTTGGGATAAAAAAAGGGATGGGAGAAATTTTATCGGAACGATATGGTGATACCTACTTTGCGGTCGGAACCGAGTTCTATACAAGTTCCTTTCTTGCACCGGATGCCGGCAGCGGCGCGCGTACCGAATTCACCATAAAAAATAAAAATAACAAACGCCTCGCGGGTATCCTCCATACCGCCGGCCTGGAAAGCTTATACCTTGATTTAGACGCAGCCGCGGGCGATGAAACCGTGAAAACTTATTTGGAACAATCTCAGCCCATGAGCGCCGTGGGTGAATCTTTTTCTTCCTTCCAGACAATCTTTGAAAAAGGATATACACAAAATATTGTACCGCTGACCACCTATGATGCACTGATTTTTGTCGACTCCGTGACGCCATCAACGATGCTGAAATGATTTTGAGGGCTTTGGTTCCATGCGCAAAATAAGATATAGCCAACGCTTGATCCGCCCATTACCGGTCTCAATAATTCTGTTTTTCACAAACTGGCCTGATTATAACGGGTTTGAAATCCAATTTGGCCTGCTTTCTTGATATAATCGAAGCAGAACTTAACCGGAGATTTCGAACCTGGCACCGGAACTGTTTCTATGTTTGTCACTTGTGATCCCTCTATCCCTGACAGATGGAAAAAAACTCGGGCAACGAATGACCATGCCAAATCTCGATTTTGGAATCCAAATCCGGCGATAAACCATCATCAGGAAAGTGTGAAATTATGATCCCGATAGCAAAACCGCTGATTAGTGACGAAGAGAAGAGAGCTGTGGTAGAAGTCCTGGATTCCGGGATGATCGCCAGCGGCAGTGTTGTTCGTGAATTTGAGAAAGAGTTTGCAGCCTATATCGGAACTGACGCCTGTGTGACGACAACTTCCGGCACCACCGCGCTGGAAGTGGGTTTGCGGGCGCTTGGGATTGGCCCCGGCGACAAAGTGCTGACCACGCCATTTTCGTTTATTGCGTCAACCAATGCGATTATTTATACCGGCGCCGAACCGGTCTTTGGGGATGTAGGCCGGAGGACATTCAATCTCACCGCTGATTCAATCGAACGTGCGTTGAAAGAAGATCCTTCGATCCGCACCGTACTGATCGTGCACCTGTTTGGTCAGCCCTGTAATATGGATAAAATCATGCCTGTGGTCGAAAAATATGATTTGACCCTGGTGGAGGATTGTGCACAGGCTCATGGCGCACAATGGAACGGGAAGATGATTGGCACCTTTGGCAAGACCGGCTGTTTCAGTTTCTATCCTACAAAGAACATGACGACCGGTGAAGGCGGGGCGATTGTGACTTCCGATCCGGATGTTGCGAAGAATTGCAGCCTGCTGATCAATCACGGCATGGAAGTGCGTTATCACCATGATCGGATCGGGTACAACTACCGGATGACCAATCTGGCGGCGGCGATTGGGCGTTGCCAGTTGAAAAAATTGGATGAATTTAACCGGATCCGGATCGAAACTGCGGAGCTATATAACCGGGAGATCACGAATCCGCTGGTGGAGGTCCCTCACGTACTGCCCGGTGCGAAACATGTCTTTCATCAATATACAGTGAAGGTGAGCGGCGGGCGGCGCGAGGATTTTATTGAACATCTGACTGAAAATGGCGTTGGGCACGGGATCTTTTATCCCCTGACGATCCCTGAACAAAAGTGTTATGAAGGCCGGAATTTTGCGAGCGGCAGCGGCGTCGCCGATATCTTGAAGAACCAGGTGGTTTCGATACCGGTCCATCCGTCATTAAGCGAAGCGGATAAAGAAACCGTTGTCCGCGTCATAAACGATTATAAATAAGGGCAAGCTGCATCGATACGGGAGCGCATAGCGCTCCCGTTGTGTTTTATCGTTTAAGGGCTTTTTTATTTTATGCTCGTATCAGAAGAATTAAAACATTGGGAGGAAAATGGCAGAACCTTATATTGATCCCTCTGCTCATATCTCGGACAAGGCAAAAATCGGGCAAAACAGCAAAGTCTGGATTAATACCCAAATTCGTGAGGATGCTGAGATTGGCGAGAATTGCATCATTGGAAAGGACGTTTATATCGATCATGCGGTGAAAATTGGCGACAGGGTCAAAATTCAGAATGGCGTTTCGGTATTCAACGGCGTGACGGTGGAAGATGATGTGTTCATTGGGCCCAATGTGGCGTTTACCAATGATTATTATCCGCGGGCCTTCAATCAAAGTTGGGAGATTTCACCGACACTGGTGAAAAAAGGCGCCTCCATTGGCGCGAACGCCACCATCGTTTGCCGTCATACGCTGGGTGAATACTGCATGGTGGGAGCGGGGTCCGTGGTGACCAGTGACGTCAAGCCATACACGCTGGTGGTGGGGAATCCTGCCCGTGAGATTGGCAGGATCTGCCGCTGCGGTACGCGGGTCTATAACGATCTTGTCTGTCCGAAGTGCGGTTTTGATCTCAAATCGGTGGGTGTGGAGCCCTAAATCCTTGGAATTCCTTATTTCGCATCCAAGGAATTATTGATGTGGGTGTCAAAAGTCAAACCTGACAAGCACCCTTGTAGGGGCGATTTCCCCCGCCAGGGTGCTTAGCGTGATCGCCCGGTTCACGTCGCGAATGCTCCGCGATGCGAGAAGCGCAACGTGAACACCCGCGATATTTGCAAATTTAGCCCTGCTATTGAATCAATATCGTACAAAGTTATCCGCCGAAGGCGGATCGGGCGATCAGGAATCGCCCCTACCGGGCGCGTCGACGAATGCTTTATTCCCCTGAGCGGAGTTCTTCTTTTTTAAACACAACCCCGAACTGATCTTCCAGGATTTTCTCGTATCCCGGAATCTGATCCTGTTGCGCCTGTGCGTAGAATTCATGTACCGGACGCAGCGCATCCGCGTCGACCGCATCCCGCAAAATGTCGGCATCGCCAAACATGCGGAGGTTTTCCTGTTCCAGCAGGATCAGGTCCGGCTGCCATTCGGAAATCTTTGCCATCGTGGGCATGTCCCAATCCATTTGAATCGCAACCCCTTCCTGTTCAGGGAAGTAAATCTTCCAGTCCCGGAAAACCCGGTACATCCGTTCCGCCGGAACCGCTATTTCCGGCAGAATTTCGTTTTGCAGCGTTTCATAGAGCTGGATCGCGGGAGATTCCTTCTCACGATTAAGCTGGACCTGATAAAGATGGCCGCTCTGCAGCATATTGGGAACCCATTGCAGCAGGATGAGGAAAACAAACAAACCCTGCTGCAGTTTGCGGTGCTTTGCCGGCTGATTTTCCCCAGCGAACAAATCGGGCAAAAACGAGAACAGCGGCAGCGCGATCAGCAGATAGTAATGCAGCCGACGCGATGCTGCCAACAGGACAACCGCGCTTGCCGTAACCAGATAGACCAGGGTAAGCAGACTGCGCGTTTGTTCCCGTTTCCCTTGCCGGAGTCCAATCAGCAGGCCGCCAAACGCCAGGATAAAGAACCAGGTTTCGGCATAATTCAGCCGGACATCGGCAGGCAGATTGCCGTTCTCAAAAAAGGGATTCTGCTGGCGGACGAAAATCCCGGTCCCGGTCTGCTCAAATTGAAGCGCCTGGGTTTGGATGATTTCAGCCCGTTCCTGTGGTAGCAACAGCAACGGGTTGGAGATAACCAGAAAAAGGATCATGACCAAAACAAACAGCGTTGCTCTTCGAAGCGTCTTTTTCAATCCCGGTCTGGTACGAAGCTGACCAAGGAGCAGATAAAACGGAATGACCGCCGCAAAATAGACGCCGGCATATTTGACACTCAGTGCAATGCCGCAGCAGCCTGCTGCGGCATAGAAAGATTTTCCGAAGCGGAGCGTATCACGATCCAGAAAGAAAAACACCAGCGCAACCAATAACACTGCCAGACTATCCGGGTGCCACCAGAAATGGTTGAGGATCACAGCAGGAATTGTCAGCAGAAAAATAAAAAGCCCGGCTGAAAGAAGCTTCTTCTTAAAACGTGTTCCGAGCCAGACAAAAATCCCGGCTGCCAGAATCATTGGGAGCACACTGACGGTCTGCCGCAGCCAGCAAACAATGAGCCGGGTTTCCGCTATCCAACCGCTGCCCAGGATTAATTTCAGCGGAAAAAGAAAAAGGGCTGAAACGAAATAGAAAGGATATCCGTAGAAGTAATGCAGATAAACGGTGAAGTTGCGGATACTTTGGTAAAACGTATCGCCAGGCGTCAGCATGCGCAGAACATGCTCATATTGCGCATACTCGTCCACCTCGAAAATTGCCAGCATTTCGGATGTCTCCGCACCGGTCAGGTTGGCCGGAATCATCAGACAAAAGAACAGGACACCGATGATGATCAGGAGCAGCAACGTGGATTTTTGGGATTTTTCCATAGCGATATTATAGACGAATTCATTATGGATCAGGGCGGAAGAGGTCGAGAATTACCAGAATGTCTACGAGGAGGGATAAATTTTTGGGGATAAATTTATCCCCTAATTGTCATCTGGAGCGGAGTGAATGCGTAGCTCGACTTCACTTCGTTCCGCTTGACATGACAGTCTTGTCGTTCTCTGAAAAACAATTTTACTTTTGACACCCACGTCATGGTTTGAGAATTCGAAATTATGTACTGTTTGCCGGAATTTTCCGGAAATCAAAAAGGATCCCCGACTATAATTTTTCCGGGGGACAGAAAAGAAGAACTGAAATATTGTTCGAACTATTTTATAAGGAGATTTATGGAACCGATTCAAACGACCGATGAGGTCCGGACAGACTGGAAGCGCGGTTTTTTCACGATTGCAGCCGGACAGGCCGTTTCTTTGATTGGCAGCAGCGCGGTCCAATTCGCGCTGATCTGGTGGCTTGCGACCGAAACAGCTTCACCGATTATGATGTCACTGGCCGGGCTGGCGGCATTTTTGCCGCAGATGCTGCTGGGGCCTTTTGTGGGAGTGTGGATTGACCGCCTGCCGCGGAAAGCTATCATCATTGGCGCGGACATGTTTCTTGGTCTTGCCGCCACTGCATACGCCGTTGCGCTGCATGTTTGGGAACTGCCGCCCTGGACGGTTTGTCTGGTGCTTGGCATCCGCAGCCTGGGCGGGGTGTTTCACCAGCCGGCGATTCAGGCCGCGATCCCGATGCTGGTCCCGCGGGATGAGCTGTTACGTGTCAACGGCTGGATGCAGTTTCTGGTTTCCGGTGCGAACATTCTCGGTCCGGCGCTGGGCGCAGTGATGTTCGCTTCACTGCCTTTGCAGATTATACTGATCTCTGATCTGGTTGGCGCAATCGCCGCCTGTATCGGGGTCGCACTGGTGAAAATTCCGGAATTGGTGCACGCTGAGGAGAAACAACCGAACTTTTTACGGGAAATCCGGGAAGGCGCGGTTATTTATCTGAATGACAAAAAATTGCTGATCGTTACTGTGGTGACACTATTCTCAATGGTTTTCTTTGCGCCATTGGCGACTTATTATCCGCTGATGACCAGTGATTATTTCATGGGGACCGCCTGGGACGCAAGTTTTGTGGAAATCACATTTGCACTGGGGATGATGGCTGGGGCGATTGTCTTCAGCCGGTTTGGCAAAATCCACAATAAGCTGGGTGTGGTTCAGTATGGGCTGGTGGCGTTGGGCGTCACAGCACTGATCAGTGGGATT
>CALCQT010000502.1 GCA_937894825.1 uncultured Anaerolineaceae bacterium | reverse complement strand
GCTGCATGCGGGCGAACCATTGGGTGGAGATCATCGGCTCGATGATCTCACCACCGCGTTGCGAGCGCGGGACATTCAACTGATACGGTTCTTCTTTGATGACCAGCCCGGCTTCTTTCATGTCTGCCCAGATCTTCTTGCGGCACTCGAAGCGGTCCAACCCGGTGTAGGGGGCGCCTTCCTCGTTAATTTTGGCTGTCTTGGTCATGATGTTGATCATGGGCAGGTTATGCGCCTGACCGATCTTATAGTCGTTCGGGTCATGGGCAGGCGTGATTTTCAGCGCGCCGGTGCCAAATTCGCGGTCGACATATTCATCCGCAATGATCGGGATCACCCGGCCGATAATCGGAACCAGGACCTCTTTGCCGATGAATCGCTGATAGCGGTCATCCTCCGGATGGACGGCCACCGCCGTGTCACCCAGGATGGTTTCCGGCCGGGTGGTGGCGACGGGCAAAAAGTCCCCGCTGCCATCGGCCAGCATGTATTTGAAATGGTAAAGGAAGCCGGGTTCTTCTTCATATTCGACTTCCAGATCCGAGACGGCGGTTTGCAGATTCGGAGACCAGTTCACGATGCGCGGGCCGCGGTACATGAGGCCGTCTTCGTACAGTTTGACGAACACTTCACGCACTGCCTCGGAGAGGCCTTCATCCATGGTGAAGCGCTCGCGATCCCAGTCACAGGAGGCGCCCAGCCGGCGGATCTGTTTGACGATGCGGTCATGGTAACGCGCTTTCCATTCCCAGACCTTTTCGATGAATTTCTCGCGGCCGAGCTCTTCCCGCTTGATCCCTTCCGCGTTCAGCGCGCGTTCGACCACCATCTGTGTGGCGATGCCGGCATGATCGGTGCCGGGCACCCAGAGCGTCGGGATGCCTTTCATGCGGTGGTAGCGGATCATCAGGTCTTCCATGGAGACGAACATGGCATGACCCAGATGCAGCTCACCGGTGACGTTTGGCGGCGGGATGGAAATTACATAGGGTTTATGATCGGGGTCAAAATCCGCATTGGCCGGATCGTTGGACGGCTTGAAATAGCCCCGATCCCACCACCACTGATACAGGGATTCTTCGGTTGCCGCAAAATCGTAGGTTTTTGGCAGTTCTGTATGGCTCATTCTCTCTCCAGGTTCTATCATAATAATTGCGTCCGGCATTCGCGCATGCTCCGCATGCGTGCCGAAAAATAAAAAGCTTCCGTCCTCAGAGGACGAAAGCTGCTGCTTCCGCGGTACCACCTCAATTTATACCGGCATCGTCGCCGGCATACGCTCAGTTTGTGATCGGCGCGGTAACGGGGCCTGTCCGGGCCGGTCTACTCTCCCCAATCAATGAGGGTTTCTTCGGCCATCCTGTGCCGGAGGACTTCGTCTGCAGCGCTTTCCCGGGGGGTCTCACCGTCCGCCCCTCTCTGTGTGGTTCCGTTGCAGCTTACTTGTTCCGGCAGATTTTTTGTCTCGATTAGCGTAAATTATACAGAAAAGCGCGGTGACCGTCAACCGGGGATTCGAAATTTCAGTGAATTGAACTGCAAACTGCGTTGTAAAATCCGGAATATTAAGATAGCTATGTTCTGTTTTATCTGCTCCTGTAGTCCGTAATCCTTATTAATAGAATAGATCATCTGATTTTCTCCAATTTAAATCGTTGTTCAAATCTGATGCCAAAACATTGATGAAGATATAATGTTAGCTAACGGTCAAAGGAAGGCAGATTTGAATGAGAAAAAAACTATCCATTGGTGAAATGGCCAGGCTGAACCAGATTTCGGAACAGACGCTTCGGTTGTATGACAAAATGGGACTCCTCTCCCCGCGCAGCCGAGGCGAAGGGAATCAATACCGGTACTACGACATCCGGCAGAGCGCGATTTTGGATGTGATCCGCTATATGAAATCCCTGGGGCTGAAATTGAGCGAGATCAAGCGCCAGTTGGACACCCGGAATCTGGAATATATTGTGGATGTGCTCAGCCAGAAGCAACACCAGATTGATGAGGAAATCCGGCAGCAGACGCTGCAGCGGCACGCGATCCAGCGCACATTGGGGAACATCGCGCGTTATCATACCTCGCCGCCGGACGGCACGATCATGTTGGAATACAACGAAAAAAGATATCTGTACTGCATGGATGCCGGGATCAATTTTTATGATTACGAGATTGACGTGTATGAGATGATGCTGCGCATGCTGCATGACCGGCTGGTGGAAAACAAGCTGCCGCTTTTCTATTTCAACAATGCGGGGACTTTGCTGCGGCGTCATAACCTGCTGCTGGAGCGGTTTTATTCGACGGAAGTATTTGTGTTTGTTGACCCGGAATTTGTGCCGGAAAAACTGCTGACGGTGATTCCAGCCGGGAATTATCTCTGCGTTTATTGCGACAGCTTTTATAAAGAACAGGATTATGCCAGGATGCTTCTGCGCGAAATTCAGCAGAAAGGGTATCAGATTTCCGGCGATTACATCTGCGAGGTGATTTCCGAATTTGCTCTGACGGATCAGGACTACCGCGATCTGTTTATTCGGCTGCAGATTCCGATCGTCTTTCAGTAAATTTTGTGAAAAATATTACATTCTTCCTATTGACTTTATAGTTATAACAATCTTTATACTGATCTCAAGGTGCCGGGAATTTTCCTGGAACGAACTTTCTTCAAACTTGAGAGGATCAAAAATGAAACACCAAAAAATTCGTGTCGTACAGTACGGCTGCGGCAAAATGAGCAAATATATTCTTCGCTACCTGTATGAAAAGGGAGCTGAAATTGTGGGCGCAATTGATGTCAATCCTGAAGTCGTCGGACAGGATGTCGGTGATTTTGCCGGTTTGGGCGCCAAATTGGGCGTTGTGATCCGGAATGACGCGGATGCGGTTCTGGATGAATGTGACGCTGACATTGCGGTGCTGACGCTGTTCAGTTTTATGGATGACGTCTATACACACTTCGAACGCTGTCTGAGTCGCGGGATTAATGTGGTGACCACCTGTGAAGAGGCCATCTACCCCTGGACGACGGCTTCCGCGATCACCAATAAACTGGACAAACTGGCGAAAGAGAATGGCTGCACGATCGTCGGTTCCGGTATGCAGGATATTTATTGGATCAACATGATCGGCTGCGTTGCCGGCGGCGTCCATCGCATCGACCGGATCGAAGGGGCGGTCAGTTATAACGTAGAGGATTACGGGCTGGCTTTGGCCGAGGCGCATGGCGCGGGCATGACGCCGGAAGAATTTGAAGCGAAAATCGCCCATCCGGTGACGCTGGAACCGAGCTATGTCTGGAATTCGAATGAGGCACTGTGCAACAAGATGGGCTGGACGATCAAATCCCAGACCCAGAAATGCGTTCCCTATTTCTATGATACCGATCTTTATTCCGCCACGCTTGGCGCGACAATTCCGAAGGGCAATTGCATCGGTATGAGCGCGGTGGTCACGACCGAGACATTCCAGGGACCGGTGATCGAAACGCAATGTATCGGGAAAGTATATGGCCCGGATGACGGGGATATGTGTGACTGGAAGATTATCGGCGAGCCGGATACCACTTTCTTTGTCAAAAAGCCGGCCACGGTCGAGCACACCTGCGCGACAATCGTGAATCGCATCCCGACGATTCTCAATGCGCCGTGCGGCTATATCACAGCGGAGAAACTGGACGCTGTGGAATATCTTTCCTGGCCGATGCATTTGTATCTGGAAGATTAGTCTTCCAGATGAAATAAAAAGAACTCCCGCCAAAATTTCGGCGGGAGTCTTTTTTATATTCAGTTACTCAGTGGAGGACGTTTGAAATCCATCTGAAGATAATTGGATAGAAACAGGCTGGTTTCAGCAGCTTGCTTTTTTATTCGCATGAATTGCTTGTGTTGCGCTTAGTTCAACAGATCGGTGATGCTGGTGATGGGCGCAACCGGTTCCCAACCCAACGGAGCGGTGTCGGAAACAGGAACGATTTTGGAGAGGCTCATGGCCTGGGTACCCCAGCGGTTGCCGTCAGCATAGTCTACAGCGGCGCCGAAAGGCAGTTTGATGGGAGCTTCTTCCAAAGCGCGCATGTAATTTTCCCAGGTGATATCCTGACCTTCGATGCGGTTCAGACCTTCTACGAACGTGGCGCCTGCGATCCAGCCGGCCATGGCGTATGCGTTGGCTTTGTAGTCTTCCGGAATCCATTCGGTGAAGACGGTCATGGCATCGGCGTCGCCTGCGTCTACCCACGCGGTGCCGAATACGTCAAATTTCCCGGCGATGTGCTCAACAACGGCGGTGGACATGGCGAGATCGCTGTTCACGTAGGTGCTGATGGCGTCTTTGTTAACGCCCTGCGCGGCCAATTCCTTGACGATGGTGGGGTAGGTTGCCTGAATGGAAGCAACAATGACCATATCCACGTCGGCGCCCTTGATGGTGGTGACGGCAGAGGACACGTCGGCGCTGCCGGCGGTGATCTGTTCGGCTACGATTTCAATATCACCGATATCGGCGGCCTGGGCTTCGATACCCTTCAGCAGGTTCATACCGGCGTCGTCATTGGTGTAGAGAACGCCCAGTTTCTTCGCTGCGAACAAGCCGGTGGCATAAGCGGTCAGCAGGCGGCCTTCGGTCTCATACAACGGTTGCACCGGGAAGATGTTATAACCTTCTTCATTGGTTTTGGCGTTGTTGGCATGCAGTTGGGTGATGCCCGTTGCGAAGTATACGGAGGGGATGCCGTAGGCTTTTAAATCTTCGATGATGGCGGCGATAACCGGCGTGCCGAAACCCCCGACAATGGCAAATATTTCTTCGTCTTCCACCAGGTTTTCCAACGCGGCTTTACCCTTGACAGGGTCGAAGGCATCGTCGATGTGGGTGAATTCGATGATGCGGCCGTCAACCCCGCCGCCCTGGTTGATCATTTCAAAATAGGCTTTGATACCTTCGTTGAAAGGGACGCCGACGACGGCTAAGTCGCCCGATGTAGCGGCGGAGTTGGCAACCAAAACCCGGTCAGCGGAAGCACCCTGGGAATACGCAACATCCCCATCAGCCGCAACTGCGTTAATTGCCACCAGCGAAAAAACCATGGCAAACGCGAAAAGCAGTGCAAAAATTCGTTTCATTTATTCTCTCCTTCATTATTTTCTGATATGGTTTGATATCAGCTTTTTATCGCACACGAATTGTGTGGTCAACACTTTAGAATGACGAACCAGGCTTGTCCCCAGCGGCAGCCTCTCAAAATCGCTAATGCCCGCCGAGGTAAGCTTCAATCAGCCGGTCGTCGTGGATTAAGTCGGAGGATTTCCCCTCCATATTTATGGAGCCAACTTCCAGCACATAGGCGTAATCGGCAATTTTCAACGTTTGCAGCGCGTTCTGCTCCACCAGCAGCACGGTTGTTTGCTCCGCCTTCACTTCCGCGATGATCCGGAAGATATCCTGCACAATCAGCGGGGCCAGGCCCAATGAAGGCTCATCCAAGAGCAGCAGCTTCGGCGAGGCCATCAGTGCCCGCGCAATGGCAAGCATCTGCAGCTCGCCTCCGGACAGGGTGTAGCTGATCTGTTTTTTGCGCTCTTCCAGCCGGGGAAAATATTTGTAACAACGGGCAAAGCCCTCTTCC
>CALCQT010000501.1 GCA_937894825.1 uncultured Anaerolineaceae bacterium | reverse complement strand
GAGGAAGCGGAGGCCTGCAAAAAATTCATCGCATAAATGAAAATCAGCGACAGAATCAGAAAATTTCCAGTCCCCGGGCCAAAGAAGCCGTCGTAAAGCCCGATCCCCAGACCCGCAACCACTCCCCAAATCTTTCTGCGGTCCGGCGCAAGTCCCTGTACCGCTCCCAAACCGCCAAAATCTTTTTTAAACAGGGTGTATATCAACACCAGCGCCAATAAAACCGTCACCAGCGGCCGCATCCAGTGATTCGGAACCCGTGTGGCGATCAGCGCCCCGCCAATTGCGGCGCAAAAAGCCGCCAGTGCAATCGGCAGCATTTCTTTATTACGATCCGTAACCTTTTTGGAATATTGATAGACAGCCACACCCGTGCCGCAGCAGGAAGCCAGTTTGTTCGTGCTGAGCAGCATCACCACCGGAGCCCCCGGCAGGACAGCCAACAGCGCCGGCAGCTGAATCAGACCGCCGCCGCCGGCAATCGAATCAATAAAACCTGCCAGAAAGGCAAAAAAAGCTAATGGAATCAGTTGAAAAAGAGAAATTTCGGGCATACGGTCGCTTCCTTTGATGGACTGTAAACAGCCAGAATGGATTATAAACCGGAATCACCCGCCCTTTACTGCGCTGTAAGACGTTTCAATACATCAATCAGAACAGCTTTCGCCCGCAAAAATTCGCGCAAATCCAAATGCTCGTTGGGGGTATGATCCAGCGTTGAGTCGCCGGGACCATAAGCCAGACCGGGACAGTCCCAAGCCGGAGCTACCAGGTTCAAATCCGCCGTGCCGGTTTTATAAACAAAAGCCGGCGTCCCGCTCTGCGCCCGAATGGCCGGCAGGAAAGCCTTCACCAGCGGAGAATTCTTCTCGCCACGATAAGCCGGCGTGGGGAATGCCGAATGAGAAATGTTTGCCTCCGGAACAATCATCTCCAGCGTGGCATAAAAATCCTCCGGCAGAAAACCGGGGGGCATCCTGGCGCTGACCACCAGCCGCGCCCATTGCGAGAAACCATCTTTGCCGGAATACCAGTTGGTCAATGAAAACATGATCTGGTCAAAAATTTTCGGCCGCTCCCGGTTATAGTCATCACGCCAGGCCTTGATACGCCCCCAGACCTCCGCGGCTATTTCGCAGGGGGTATCGCCATTCCCGGCGCCGTGGATCAGGTCCGAGGCAATCTGAATACTGGCCCAGGCACAGCCCTTGTAGCCCAACGCGATCCGGTCCCAGCGACTGGGTTCGCCAACAATCACACATTCCGGACGATAGTGCGGCAGAACAAAACGCGCACCCATCCCGTCGCACTCCTCATCGATACAGCCGATGACCACGATCTGCCAGCCGGGCACCGGCCCCAGCGCAGCGGCACTGTCCACAAAACAGGCCAGCGGCCCTTTCGCATCCACCGAACCACGGCCATAAAGGATATCTTCTTCAACCGTGAATGGAATTTCGCCCGGCACCGTATCGATATGTCCTAAAAGCACCAATTGCCGCGGGCCATCACCCAGGACACCGACGGCATTGCCGCCTCCGTCCATGAAGGCGTGCTGATAGCCAAGCTTCCGCATGCGGGCAATCAACCAGTTCACCACCTCGAATTCCGAGCCACTGGGGCTGTAGTGTTCCACCAGTCCGAACAAGGTCCGATATTCAGCCGGTGCTGTCAACCATGAATTATGCTCCATGCCACACTCCCTTAACGGATCCAGGTGCAGTTGCCGCTCAACGCCTGATCAATCGGAGCCTCAGCCCCGCCGTCCGCGATCAGCACATTCCGCACGCCCTGTTCCATCGCCTCGCCCGCCGCCAGGCTCTTTTTCTTCATGCGCCCCTCCGCATAGGTTTGCATTTGCTCCAGGTCCTTGCGGTCAATATTTTTGATCAGCGTCGTCGGATCCGGGAATTTCTTCATCAAGCCGGGAACCCCGGTCAGCAGAATCAGCGTGTCGGCAGCCAAAGCGCCCGCCACCGCTGCCGCGGCGCGGTCGGCATCGACGTTCAACGGCTCGCCGTTTTGGCCGAGCGCAATCGGTGCGATGACCGGAACCAGCCCGGCATCCAGCAATGTGTGCAGCAGCGAGACCGCAACCGACTGGATTTTTCCGCTGTAGTCGTCCCGGATCAGGCGGCGCTTGCCGTTCTCCACACTCTGGATCGCCTCTTTTCGGGAAGCACGGATCAGGTGGCCGTCCAGACCGGAAAGTCCGATGGCATTGATGCCCTTTTCCTGCAGACCGGCCACCAGACGCGTATTGACGGTACCGTTGACCGCCATGATAAACACGTCCATGGTCTGTGAATCGGTGTAGCGGGAAACATGGCCGGAAGGTGAGGTGATGAAACGCGGCGGAAGCCCCAAGGAAGTTCCCAGCGCGTTCGCCTCTGCCGATCCGCCGTGGATCAGGACCAGTCTTTCACCGGCGGCATGGAGACGCGCCGCGTTTTCGCAGATGCGGGAAAAATCAACCCCTTCCGTTCCGCCGATTTTGATCGCCAGGATTTTCTTTTGCTGTTCTGTCATTTCGTTTGTCCCTATATTTAAATCGGGTGCAGCCCCATAAAATCCAGCCCGTGCATTTCGTCCAGCCCAAGCATCAGATTCATGCACTGGACCGCGGAACCGGAGGCGCCCTTCATCAGATTATCAATGGCGCAAATCGAAATCAGATGCCCGTTTTCAGCGTCGTAATCGAAACCCAGGTCGGCATAATTTGTGCCGGTCAGGATTTTCGGCTCCGGCACGCGATAAATGCCGCGCTGTTCGCGCACCAGCCGCACAAACGGATTCTCATTCACAATCTCGCGATAGGCAGCCCATAAGGTTTTCATCGTCAGCCCGGGTTTGGCTGTCGCGTGCACCGTCGCCAGCGCGCCGCGCACCAACTCAACCGAGGTCATGGTCAGCGAAATGTTCCGCAGCCCCGTTTCCTGCATCACCTCGCCGGTGTGACGATGGCCGAAACAGGAGAAAGTACGCACCACATGACTGCGCTCCGGGTGATGTGAAGCCGGGCTGCCGCCCGCGCCGCCTTCCGAGGAACCAACTTTCAATTCAACAATCACAGGCTGATCCGGATCGAGCAGCGAGGCCTTAACCAGCGGCAGCAGCGCCAGGTTCGCAGCGGTGGCGTTACAACCGACGCCGCTCACGTAGCACGCCTGGCTGATCTCCGCACGGTGTAATTCCGGCAGCCCGTAGACAAACTTCGGCAGCCATTCCGGCGCCGCGTGCGGCGCTCCGTACCATTTCGCATAGGTTTCCGGATCACGCAGGCGAAAATCCGCCGAAAGATCAATGATCCGATCCGCTTTCCCAGCCCAGAAATCAATCTTTTGCTGCACTTCCCCATGCGGCAGCGCCAGAAAGAGCACGTCCACCGGCTCCATTGTGTCCGGATCCGTGAATTTCAACATCGTCCGTTTGCGCAGATTCGGGTGAACCTGATAAACATATTCGCCCAGATGGGAGCGCGAGGTGACCGCGCTGACCGTCACGTCCGGATGTCCCAGCAGCAGCCGCAGCAGTTCACCGCCGGCATAGCCCGAACCACCGATAATTGCCGTCTTAATCATGCCGTTCCCCAACCTTCAATACGTAATCCACGATCAGTCCCGCCACATCCACTCCCGTAATGGGCTGTGCGGTATGAAATTCCATCGTGTGATTAATTTCATTGACCAGAAAACCACGTTCCGGGTCCTCGAACACGTCCACCGCCAGAATGCCACCGCCAACCGCCGCGGCAGCCCGCAGGCAAAGCGTTTCCAATTCAGGCGTCAGCGGACAAGGTTCGCCATCCCCGCCACGCGCAGTGTTCGTGATCCAATGAGCGGATTTGCGGTAAAACGCGGTGGCCACCTGATCGCCGATCACAATGGCCCGGATGTCCCGCCCGGGTTTGCGGATGTATTCCTGCAGATAGAAAACCGAGTGCAGTGCGGATCCCAGCGTCGCTTTGTGTTCGAAAATGGCTTCCGCCGACTCCCTGTCATTGACCTTCGCCAGCAGACGGCCCCAGGAGCCGACGACCGGTTTGACAATGACCGGATAGCCCAGGGTTTCAGCCGCCTCCAGCGCGGATTCCGGTGTAAACGCACAAGCGGTGCGCGGTTGGGGAACGTCGGCCGCTTCCAGCGCTGCCGCGGTGGAAAGTTTGTCGCCGCACACTTCCGCCACAGCCGCCGTATTCACCGTCCGCACGCCCCAGGCGTTCAGTATCTTCAGCGCATACAAACCGCTGTAGAAACTCAGGCTGCGGTCCAAAATGCAGTCATATTGTTGCCAGGGTTCAGGCGCTGCGAGATCAAGTGCGATTTTCCGGTCGTCGATCCGGTCAACCGCGATCCCACGGGTTTCGAAGGCTTCGAAAATCCATTTTTCTTCAATCCGCAGACGGGAGTACAAAACACCGATTTTCGGCATTTATTTATTCTCCCCAGTCTTCCTGTTCCATCGGCGCTTCTTCAGCCGTCAAGGGATCCAAAGAGACGATTTCCAGATCGACGCCGCAATCCGGGCACACGATGATCTCATTCAATTCAACCGTGGCTTCAACGTCAATTTCCGCTCCGCAAACCGGGCAAGGTACATTTTTCATGGTGCACTCCTTATGGGTTCATAAAAAAACCCTCCGTGAAGGAGGGTGTTATTCACAAATCAGACCTTTGTGACAAACAAAAAATCCCCGCTTCACATTTGAAGGGAGTAGTTTCGTCCGCCTCGTCGGGTACTTTGAATCTTTAACATGGACATAGTTTATATAGAATTTGTGTCCCTGTCAAGCCGCTTTTTGAAAATAGTGTCTTTGGGCAGCGATTCGAGTATCAAAAAGCAATTGCGAAGGGTGAACCTGTAAAGCCAAGGGACCTGGTTCGACACAGGCGGACAACCAAATGATTTGTAAATTTGAAACCTGCCAATCGGATCAATATTATTTCAATCATCCACCGACGGTGGACGCGGGAGCGCAATGCGCTCACCTACATGACACATTGTTCAACGGGGAAGGCATTATTGCCAAATGTGCCTAAATAAGTGAACAAATCCGCCGCAACGCCCTCAGAAAATGCTGATCTAGATTAGAATAATATCCATAATTATCTGAACAGGTCTGAGGGGAACAACGAGCAAATCACAAGGATCCGTTTCGAACCGTGGTATTGGCTTGCCCGGCTGCGAATACAGGATCAGAAAAACCATGCCCGACGCCTTCCAAAATAACCGCCTGTTGCTGAAAGAAGGAACCATTTCATGAACCATGAAGGCGTTATCAACCGTTATCGTCAATGGATGGACCTGCCGGAAGGGGTCGAACCGGTCACGCTGCTGGAAGGCAACACGCCGCTGATTCCGGTGCCGGCACTGGCCGACGAACTGGGCGGAAATTTTGACCTGTACATCAAATTCGAAGGGCTCAATCCGACCGGTTCCTTTAAGGACCGCGGCATGACCGCGGCCATCACAATGGCGAAAGCCAAAGGGGCAAAATCCGTCATCTGCGCCTCCACCGGCAACACCGCCGCTTCCGCCGCCGCATACGCCAGACGCGCCGGCATGCGCGCCATCGTTCTGATTCCGGATGGAAAAGTCGCGCTGGGAAAACTGGCCGGGGCCATCGCCTACGGAGCGGAAGTGATCCAAATCCCCGGATCCTTCGATGAAGCGCTGGCATTTGTGGTCGAAATCAGTCAAAAATCAGACGTTGAACTGGTCAATTCTTTGAATCCTTACCGGCTGGAAGGACAAAAGACAGCCGCCTTTGAAATCTGTGACACACTGGGGAAAGCCCCGGACTGGCTCTGCCTGCCGGTCGGAAACGCCGGAAACATCACATCCTATTGGATGGGATTTACGCAATATCACGCAGTCAAACAGAGTGGGTTGCCACAGATATTGGGCGTACAGGCCGCCGGTTCCGCCCCGTTGGTTTTGGGCCACGCGGTCGACCATCCAGAGACGGTCGCGACCGCAATTCGGATCGGCAACCCGGCCCGCGGCGAGGAAGCGTTGAATGCCGCGGAAAAATCCGGCGGGCGCATCATCGCCGTGACCGATGAAGAAATCCTGGCGGCACAAACACTGCTGGCTTCCAACGGGATCTGGGTGGAACCCGCTTCCGCAGCCGGCATCGCCGGGCTGAAAGCTCAAATTGCCGCCGGACAGATCGACCCTCACGGAAAGAAAATTGTCGCCGTCTGCACCGGCCACGGCATGAAAGACCCGGATATTATCACCTCCAGGATGACCAAACCCACGCTGGTCCCGGCGAATTTCGACGCCATTTCCGCGTTCATCCAGGGTGGAAAATGAGCTCACTACGCTCCTCTGGCTCGCCGGCTTTTTCCGTATCCGCGCCCGCGACCACCGCGAACCTCGGTCCGGGGTTTGACAGTATCGGGCTGGCGCTCGACTTATGGAATGAAGCGGCCTTTTTCTTTGAACCAGAGGGCCTGTCGATCGAGATTCATGGCATCCAGCCAAATTGCGACGGACGTCCTGAAAATAATCTGATCTATCGATCTTTCGCCGAATTCTGCCGCATCCTCGGTAAAGAGACCCCGCGCGGGCTGCGGATCGTCTGCCAAAACCACATCCCGGCCAGTTCCGGACTCGGATCCAGCGCCTCCGCAATTCTGCTCGGGATATTAGCGGCCGACGCCTGGCTGGAGAGCGGGTTATCCGCAGACGCGCTGCTGGAAATTGCCACCGGCATCGAAGGGCATCCGGATAATTTGGCTGCGGCAATCCATGGCGGATTGGTCGCTGTCTGTGGCGACCGGGATTCTTTCCACACGGAGAAGTTTCCGGCGGCGGATTGGAAAACCGTTATCGCGGTGCCCAAACTGGACCTGTCGACCCGGGCATCGCGCGCCGTCCTGCCGAAAAACGTGACTTTTCAGGACGCTGTTTTCAACCTCAGCCACGCGTTGCTCCTGCCCCGCGCTTTTGAAAACGGATCCGAGTGTCTGCTAGCGCTTGCCATGCGGGACCGCCTGCACCAGCCTTACCGGCTGCCACTGATCCCGGATTCCGAGACCATCCTGCAGGCCGCCAAAACCAGCGGCGCCGCTGCCAGCGTACTATCCGGTGCGGGACCGAGTATTATTTCATTCATGCGGGACGATCCCGCGCCCGTTTTGACAAAAATGCGCGCAATTCTGGACCCGATCCTGCCGGATATTGACTATTTCACGCCGGGGATTTCTCCCCGCGGCGCAACCGTTACCTGGCAATCATAATTATGGTTAGGGTGTCGAAAGTACAAATGTTATCGGATGTAGAATGTCGAGCGAAGTCGAGACATCTTCAATCGGTAAATCAGGTCTGATAATTTCCAGAACAAGGTAATTTGCATAATGCAGTCCTCTGGAAGTTATCAGACCCATGATACTCTTTGAGGATTTTGAACGAAGTGAATGCGTAGCTCGGCTTCGCACACTGCGTTCGCTTCGCTCGAAAAGACAGACTCGTTGTTTACTTTTGATGCTTTGTATCAAAAGTAAACAACGACTTTCTGATGAGGAATCATACTTTTTGGCGCCATGATCAATTATGATTGACGGTATTATTAAGAAAACAATTTTGAGGAGACGAAAAATCATGAAAAGAATACGCTACAGTTCACTGATCATCATCGCCGGATTGCTGTTCCTGACTGGATGTTCCGGAAACAAAGACGCGGACCCGATCCAATCCCTTGAAAAAGCGACGATCAGTCCCGAACGGGAGATTCTTTTCGAAGCCACCCGGCAGGCTTATGACGGCAGCGCTCCGGCAGTTACCTTGTCTGAGAATGTTTCCCCGACGAACAACGAATTCCGGGAGCTGACCACCGGGCAGGAAACAGAAGGCGCCATTGGGAACCCGAGCTGGACCGACGCAGGCAACAGCGATCTATCCGCCTGGACGCCATCGATCCCCGAAATCTACGCGCTGCAGCCCGGCGAAACCGCCAAATGTATCGCCCGCCGTTTCGGGATCGATTGGGTAACGCTGTATTCCGTCAACAATATTTCATTTGAAAATGAAAACAACCTGCCAGCCGGCACAATGCTGAACATTCCAGGAGATATGCTCTGGAATGAAGCGTACGGCCCGCGCGCAACCGCAGCACACCCGACAAGCTACACCGTCCGGCAGGGAGATACCTTTTACACAATCGCCTGTTCTTTCGGCGATGTATATCCGGAAGCGATCGCACAGGCCAATAACCTGAACTTCAATGAAGCGCCTTTGCCGGGTTTAAACCTGCAGATACCCTAAGTGAAGCATGAATAAGACTGAAAACCCGCTCGTGGAAATCGATCCCCACGGGGATATTTCCAAAGGAATCGACCTGCCGCACGGCCGGCTGGATTTTCCCGTTTTTCTGCCTGACGCAACCTATGGCATGGTTCGCAGCGCGGACGCGGCCGATCTGGAGGCTGCCGGTGTGCAGGGGCTGGTGATGAACACCTATCACCTGATGCAAAAGCCGGGCAGCGTGACCGTTCAATCGCTGGGTGGGCTACACCGCATGAGCGGCTGGGAGAAACCCATCGTCACGGATTCGGGCGGATTTCAGGCTTATTCACTGATCCGGGAAAACAGCAAATTCGGCAAAATGACCGACAGCGGCATCCTGATTTTCCCGGAGAATTCCAAACGCAAACTGCAACTGACCGCCGAGAAAACGATCCAGCTGCAGATGTCTTACGGCGCCGACGTCCTGATCTGTCTGGACCAATGCACCCATCCGGATGATCCGGAAGCTGACCAGCGGCTCTCGGTGCAGCGCACCATCGCCTGGGCAGCGCGCTGCAAGCAGGAATTTCAGCGGCTGCTGGGGCAGAAGCGATTCTCAGGCGCCGCGCCGAAACTTTTCGCGGCCATTCAGGGCGGCGGCTCGTTCGAGCTGCGCAAACAATGTGCGGAAGCGCTGCTGGAAATCGGCTTTGATGGCTTCGGGTTCGGCGGCTGGCCGCTGGATGGAGACGGTAACCTGCTCTACGACATCCTGCAATTCGTGCGGGAAATGATCCCGCCCCAATTCCCAATCCATGCCCTCGGCATCGGACATCCGGAAAATGTGCAGCGCTGCGCCCAACTGGGCTATGAGATTTTTGACAGCGCCATGCCCACCCGCGACGCAAGACACGGGCGGCTGTACACACTGCGAGAGGAAAACCCATCCTTCTCGGACAATTGGTGGGCGTATCGTTATATTCAGGATGAAAAATACATCCGTTCTTCGCAGCCCATCTCCCCCGGCTGCGACTGCCTGACCTGCAGCCGCTATTCGCTCGGCTATCTGCGCCATCTGTTCAAGATGAACGACACGCTTTTCCCACGCCTGGCCACCATCCACAATCTGCGCTTCATGACGCGGCTGACAGAACTTTTGCGGGAAAGACTTCATGCCGACTGAGCTGGATCCGCAAGCGCTGGCGGAGGAAGTGCTGAAAGCAAAGAATTTCCAGGGGATGGATCCGGCGCTGGTGCTGCGCGTGACGAAACGCGAGCTGCAGAATTCAAATAACCCGAAAGAAATCGTCAAGAACGTGAAATCAAAGCTTTATCAGGTTGGCGGCGCCTATCGAATTGAACGAAAACGCCCCGAAAGCCTGCTGACAGCAATGGATGAATTTCAGTTGCAGGATCAAGAGATGTTGAAATCCCGTTGCCGTGAACTGATGAACATGCATGTCTCCACCCGCGAACGGCTGCCGCATCTGGATGATTTTTATGGGGAGATCTTTTCCCGCCTGCCCCGAATCGGGTCTGTGCTGGATCTGGCCTGCGGCTTCAACCCGTTCGCGATTCCGTGGATGCCGCTTCAGGAAAACTTTGTTTATGATGCCTGTGACGTTTATGAAGACATGGTGCGGCTGATTAACGCTTTTTTCGCCGCGATGGGAATTCAGGGAGGGGCAAGACAGCTGGACCTGATCGATAGCTACCCGGAAAGCCAGGCTAAACTGACGCTGCTGCTGAAGACCATCCCCTGTCTGGAACAATTGGACAAAGCCGCCGGGAGACAACTCCTGTCCCGGATCAGTTCTCCATTTGCCGTGGTCAGCTTTCCCGCGCTCAGCATCGGCGGACGCGCCAAAGGGATGCCGCGGAATTATGAAGCTCATTTTCTGGAGATCGTTGATCCGGACGTTTGGCAATTTAAAAAACTGCCGATTTCTTATGAATTGGTCTTCCTGCTGGAAAGAAAATGAACGCGCTAAGCCCGGACACAGTTGACATTGACAAAATCATCGCCCGGATTCTGGAGAACCGGAAGTATCGCGATCTGAACATGCCCGCGGAGACGGTGAAGGATCTGCTGCGCCGCGAGCTATCTCGGGCCAAAGATCTGAAGACAGCTGAAAAAAACGCCCGCGAAAAATTGCATCAGATCATCGCCCCGTATCTGGGCGATCCTGACTATGCGCAAGCACAGCGAACGCTTGCCGCAGCGCAGGCCGGCGGGGTGGCGGCGCTGCGGGTCTGGTGCCTGGAGATGCTGGCGGCCCATACTTCCTCGAAAGAACGGATTCCGGTCATGGAGCGTTTTTACCGTCAGATCTTTGACGTCACGGGGCTGCCGAACAGCATTCAGGATCTGGCCTGCGCAATGAACCCGTTCGCTATCCCCTGGATGAATCTGCCGGAGACTGTTGTCTATCGAGCCTATGATCTTCATTCCCCGCGCGTTGCGCTGATCCAATGCTTCCTGCGCGCCTGGGGCTTGCCGCCGCTGGCCTTCGTGCGGGACATTCTGTTGGAACCACCGCAGGAACAAACCGAGGTGACTTTCTTTTTCAAGGAAGCACACCGCTTTGAAGCGCGCCGCAAGGGCAGCTGCGCGGAATTTTTCCGCCGGCTGCAGACCAATTGGATCGTCGTCAGCCTGCCCTCCGAAAATCTGACCGGTCAGCATCAAATGCGGGACCGCCAGCGCCGGCTGATTGACGACGCCGTCAAAGGGGAAGACTGGACCGTGATCCCACTGGAAATTGAAAAGGAAATGGTATTCTGTATCCGGAAATATGGCGAAGAAAAAAATTCGAACCCCTGAAAAAAGCGACACCCCGCGCCAGGACGCCTTTGAGGCCGCCTGGGAGAAATTCAAACCACTCGTTCCGGAAGATGAACTGAGCGCAATTGAAGCCAGTTTCTCCCGGCCGCTCGAGCGGGCCTTCCGCATCAATCCGCAAAAAATCACCGCACAGGATGTGGAGACGATCGCGTGCCGTTACGGCTGGCAAACGGACCCGGTCGTTTTCTGCCCGGAAGGCTACAAGATCCGCGCGGGGGAGATTTCTCCCGGTCAGACCGTGGAGCACCGCACCGGACAGTATTACATTCAGGACAGCGCCTCCATGCTGCCGGGGGTCCTTTTTTCATCCGAAATCATGGCACAACGGCCGCTCATCTTGGACATGGCCGCCTCGCCGGGCGGGAAGACCACCCACCTCTGTGCTCGCAGCGGAGACAAAGGACTGATCCTGGCCAACGACTCCAGCCCGTCCCGAATCGGCGCGCTGAAAAACGTTTTGAAAAAATGGGGCGTCCTCAGTCATCTGGTGACGGCCTTTCCGGGCGAAAATTTCGGCAATTGGTACCCGGAAACCTTTGACCTGATCCTGCTGGACGCGCCCTGCAGCATGCAGAGTCTGGTGTCAATCGAGTCGCACCCTTTACGCCCAATCACGGAACGGGAAGAGGAAGCGCTGGCGCAGCGCCAGACCGCGCTGCTGGATTCGGCGCTCAAAGCACTGAAACCCGGCGGGCAGGTGGTCTATTCCACCTGTACGCTATCCGTTCAAGAGGATGAAGCAGTGGTGAATCAGATGATCAAACGGTATGGAAATCTAATTCAGGTCGAAAACGCGAACAAGCTGATTCCGCACCCCGCCCCGGGAGTCACCCGTGCAGGAGATCAGATTTTTGACGATTCATTGGCCGGAACACTGCGTTTCTGGCCGCACCGCTACGATACCGCCGGTTTCTATGCCGCGCTGATTTGGAAAAAAGAGGCCTTCGGGACAAGCAACACGGAACTGCCCAATCGCGCCTGGGAGAAGAGCGGCTTCAGCGAGCTCGGCAGGTCCTCCCGGCAGGACATCCTGGACTGGTTCGCAGACCAATTCCATTGTGAACTGGAGACATGCCTAACAGAAAGTGAAGCCGTTTTATGGCAGCGGGGGAACGAAGTTTGGGCGCTGCCGGAACGATATCTCAGCACCTTCAGTGATATTCCCTGCAAATCCGCCGGGATGCGCCTGGCCACGGCCGCCTCAGGCGGCGGATGGATTCCGGACGACGACTGGGTCGCGCGCTTTTTCCCCGTTTTCACCAACCAGCTGTTCCGGTTGGACGACGGACAGACAGCGGCCTGGCTGCGCGGAGAAGACCTGCGGCTGGAGAGCGGATATCCCAAGGGAAGTATTCTGTTGATGATCGATGATTTCGGGGTGTTTTTGGGCTGCGGACGCGTGGGAGGAGAGAAAATCCGGAATTTTAATAAATAGATACTATGTGGTTTTTAATATTTTCGCGCAGAGCGCGAAAATATTAAAAACCACATTTCCTCAATTACAAAACGTTCCAGGGGTTGACATAACCGCCGCCATAGCGGACTTCAAAATGCAAGTGAGGGCCGGTCGAATTGCCGGTACTGCCGCCATACGCAATCACCTGTCCCTGTGAAACCGCCTGACCGCAGCCGACTGCCGTTCCGCTCAAGTGAGCATATAGCGACTGATAGCCGTTGCCATGATCCAACATAACCATGATCCCATAGCCGCCGCTGATTGGGCCGGCATAGATCACCGTACCGCTGTCTGAGGCGTAGATCGGGCCGCCTTCCACTGTGCCAAGATCAATTCCCATGTGTCCGGACCAGAAATCATTCCCGGTCAGCGTATGATTCGCCGACGGCCACACGAAAGTGCCGTTCCCATACGCGCGGTAATCCCATTCACAGCCGCCCGGACCGCTGATCACTTTCTTTACACCGGAATTTTTGGAATATTCAAAAGTAACCGGGCTGATCATCGCAGTTTCACGATAGATCGGAAGAGCGTCGT